>JAJDVM010000099.1 GCA_022826125.1 Defluviicoccus sp. | reverse complement strand
GCCTCGGGCGCGAAGGGATAGTCGCTTCCGAACAGCACCTTGTCCGGCGTCACCAGCTCCAGGAGGCTGCGGAACGCGAGCCAGTTGGCCGACAGCGCGGTGTCGTAATAGAGCCGTTCCAGCTCCGGCAACACGCCGTTGGGCACCTTCTCCTTGAAACCCGGCCGGGCGCCGAGCCGCGCGATGCGCTCTGCCAGAAAAGGGACCGTCCCGCCGGCATGGGAAAAGACGAAGCGGATGTTCCGGCAGCGCGCGAAGGTGCCCGAATAGAGCAGGCTCACGACGGCCCGCGTGGTGTCGAAGGGAAAATCGAGCGTCGCCGCCGGAATCTCCGGCAGGCACTGGCTGCACGGCGCGTTCGTCGGGTGGAAATAGACCACGGCTCCGCGCCGGTCGAGCTCGTCGAACACCGGCGCGAACGCCGGATCGCCGGGATAGCGGTCCCCATAGCTCGTCAACAGCCCGATCCCGTCGGCTTCGAGCGTATTCAGCGCGTACTCGATCTCGGCGAGGCTCGCGTCGACATCGGGCAGCGGCAGGCTCGCGAACACGCCGAACCTTCCCGGGTGGTCGCGCCGGATCCCGGCGGCGTATTCGTTGCACAGCCGGGCGAGGCGGACCGATTCTTCGTCATCGCCGAACCACAGCCCCGGCGCGGAGATCGAGGTCACGGCGGTGGCGATGCCATGGCGGTCCATCGCCTCGACCGACATCGCCGGCGTCCATTCCGGCGTGCGGCCGGCGAGGATCAGCGGCCCGATCCGGTCGTCGCCCACGGCCGCGACATAGTCCGGCGGGAGGATGTGGTGGTGCACGTCGATCCGGTGGGCTTCCATGGGTCGTTCCTTCCTGCCGGACAGAAAAGCGCCGCGCGATCGAACGCGCGGCGCCGAAGGGGTTGCGATCCGAACGGTTCGGTTCGGGGCCGACCTACTCCGCCGCTGCCCGGGCGTCGCCGAAATGGGGCATCACCTGATCGCCGAACAGGCGGACCGAGCGTTCGGCATCGCCGAGGCTCATGTCGTGGAAATTGACCTGGAGCGAGGCGTCGTCGATCCCGCCGACCATCTCGGCATAGGCGCCGATCCGGTCCACCAGCTGGCTCGGCGTGCCGACCCAGGCCGCGCCCTTCTCGACTTGGGATTCGAAATTCTCCCGCTTCAGGGCGTCGATCATCTTGTCGTAGCCCTTGTAGTCGGCGGACGAGGTGCCGCTGATCCAGTCGGACGCCGCATCGACCAGCGAGGCGAGATACCGGTTGAGCGGGCCGCGCGCGATCCTCGCAGCTTCGCCTTCGTCTTCGTGGCAGTACATGTGGAAGGCCAGCATCACCCGGCCCTCGCCCTCGTGGCCCGCCTTGTCCCAGGCCTCGCGGTAGATGTCGCAGAGTTCCCGCATCGCCGCGCCGCCGATGGGGATCGCCATGATCCAGTTGCCCTGCCGTCCGGCCTTCTCGAAGGATTGCGGGGTGGTGAACGCGGCGGTCCAGAATTTCGGGCGCGGCTTCTGGGTCGGGCGCGGCAGGGAGGTGACGTTCTCGAAGCTGTGGAACTGCCCCTTCTCGGTGACGTTCTCCTCTTCGAGCAGACGCCGGACCTGCGCCATCCCCTCGTCGAAGCGGACGACGGACTCGTCGAGGGAAACGCCGAAGCGCTGATACTCGTGCGGCAGGAAGGCGCGGGCGAAGCCCACCTCGAGCCGTCCGCCCGAGATCGCATCCAGCATGCCGATCTCGCCCGCCAGCTTAAGCGGGTTGTTGAATACCGGCAGGACCGCGCCGGTTACCATGCGCGCGGTCTTGCTGCGCTGCGAGGCCGCGGTCAGGAAGACGATCGGGTTCGGGCTGTATCCCCCATAGGGGTGGAAGTAGTGTTCGACGGTGCGGATATGGGTGTAGCCGTACTCGTCGCACATCTCGCACAGCTTGAGGCAGTCGTCGAAATACGCGTCCGCGGGGCGCTGGTCCGGCCCCACGCACGGAAAAAACTGCATCCCGAATTCCATGTTCGGCGCTCCGCTCCAATTCGCCTTCGGTATTGACAACGACTCTAGCGAAGAATTTAATCCGTGTACAGATTAATTTGGGATAATCCATGCGCGACGGTGCCGACCCGGCGAACGACATCCCCGTCCAACCAGACGCCGACAATTACGACCTGCACGGCGCGGTGGGCCACCTGTTGCGCCGGTCGCAGCAGCGCGCGGTGGACCTGTTCGTCGAAGAGGTGGGCGAGGACGGCCCGACGCCGCGCCAGTTCGCCGTCCTGCTGAGCGTTCATCAGAACCCGGGCGTCAGCCAGACCGACCTGGTCAGGATGACGGGGATCGACCGCAGCACGCTGACCGAGATCCTCCGCCGCCTGGGCCGGCGCGGGCTGATCCGGCGCGAGCGCCAGGCGGAGGACCGGCGTACCAACGCTCTCCACCTCACGGCGGCCGGGTTGACGGCGATGGAAGGTGCCATGGAAGCGGTGGAACGCGCGCAGGAACGCATACTCGCACCGATTCCCGCAGGGGAACGAGGCGCTGCAATGCGCGTGCTGGAGAGACTCGCCGGACTCGACGAGTAGCGGCGAGGGGAGGGGATATGAAAGTCGTTCATCACGCGGCCGTTGCCGAGGAGCGGTTTCCCGGCGGCGCGACCTATCGCACGCTGGTCGGGGACGAGGAAGGCTCGACGCCGCTCCGCACCGGGATCCAGGTCTCCCCGCCGGGCTACGAGACGCCCGAGCATTCGCATCCTTACGTCGAGGTGATCACCGTCCTCGAAGGCACCGGGGAAGCTTGGGCCGAGGGCGAGGACGGCACGGTCGCGCTCGAACCGGGCGTCACCCTGATCCTGCCGCCGGGACAGCGCCACGGCTTCCGCGTTACCGGCGAGGTGCCGCTCAAGACGCTCGGCGTCCACGCATCGCCACGCCGCATCGTAAACATCGCGGGGGAATAGGCTGCGCCCAGGCGGATGACGCGGCGGGGAAGAAAAACGGCGCCGCCCGGAGGCGGCGCCGCGTGATCGGCCGATCCGGACCGTTTTACTTGTTGGGATCGTAGAGCTTCCCTTTCAGGGTCTTGTAGTCGACGACGAACTTGTCGGCGAGGGCGTCGTTCTCGGCCCACTTCGCGTTATAGATGGTCCGCACATAGGCCTCGCGGTACTCGCCTTCGAGCTTGAGCCACTGGACGCCGGCCTTGGCGAGCGCCTCGTCGTCGCGCTTGCCGAGCCGGATCACCGCTTCGTCGGCGGTCTTCTCGAATTGCCGGCCCATCTTCTCGAGGAAGTCCTTTTCCTCGCGGGTCATCGAATCGAACTTCTTCTTGTTGACCAGCACCAGCATCGTGGCGCCGAAGAAGGACGGCTCGACCCGGTATTTGAGGAACTTCCCCCACCCGTATGTGTTGACCGAACCCCAGGGCCAGGCCAGCCCCTCGACCACGCCGCGCTCGAGCGCGGAGTAGACGTCGCTCGGCGAGATGACGATCGGGGTCGCGCCCATCCTGCGCATGAAGGCCTTGTAGAGGCCGGTGGAGCGCATCTTCACGCCCTTCAGGTCGATTCCGGTCGTCTTGCTGAGCTTGGGCTTGAACCGGGTATAGACGTAGAAGCGCTGCCCGTTCTGGAAGGTCCAGGCCAGGATGCGCGAATTGAGGCCCTTGCCCCAGGCCTCCTGCATCATGTCCCAGCCGCCGTTGGAACGGATCTCCTCGAGCGACCTGTTGTGCGCGCCCGGCAGTCGGCCCTCGGCCAGAATGCCGGAGTAATAGGTGCCCGGGCAGTAGATCATGTCCACGAGACCGCGCTGGATTGCGCTGCCCTGGCCTTTCCAGGGAATGACCTCGGGCCCGCCCCTGTACTTGATGCTCACCGGGCCGTTGGCCTTGTTGACCGTGTCGATGAAATGCTCGTGCAGCGCGTTGACGTAATCGTGGTTGCGCTGGAAGCAGGCCAGGGCCTGGATCTGGGTAGCCGCGACCGCCGGAATGCTCCAGACGGTGAGTGCCGCTGCGGCTCCCGCAACCGCGAGGGTGAGTTTCGAACTGGCCGTCATTGGTGCGATCCCTTCCAAGTGTTTCCCCCGTTGCGGGCATCCGCGCAATCGACATTCGGACCCCGCCGCACCGATACGCGGGTTCGCGCTTGCTTTTGCGCGGCCGACGCATCAGCCTATCATCGAAAGCTTAGGCGGGCCCGGCGCAACGCACAAGCGAGCCGGATCCTGCGGTGCCCGGCGCTCGGCCCGGGCGAAACGCGGCAGGCAGGGAGCGGCATGGGCGGCATTATCCGCGCGTACAACGCGCTCCTCAACCTGCTGCGCGCTCTTGCCGGCGTCGTTGTCTTCGGCATATTCGTGCTGATCTGCGTCGACGTGCTGCTTCGGCTGCTCGGCGGCTATGTCGGAATGCAGCCTTGGACCTATTCGGTGCCGGTGGTCGAGTACGGTCTCCTGTGGTTCGCCATGCTGGCCGCACCTTACCTGGTGCGGATCAAGGGTCACGTCTTCATCGAGGCGGTGACCTCGATCGTCCCGCCCCGGACCAAATGGGTCATGGCGAAGCTCTCCTACCTGGCCTGCATCGTCGCGTCCTGCGTTTTCGCCTGGTACTCCTGGGGCGTGCTGGTGGAGTCCATAGAGCGCGGGACGCTCGACATTCGCGCCGAGGAAATCCCGCTCTGGTACCTGATTTTTCCGATGCCGTTCTGCTTCGCGCTGGTGGCCGTCGAATTCGGCCGCTACCTGATCGGCATCGATTCAATGTACGGGGACCGGACCGAAGTGCGGGAGAACGTCTGACCGTGGAGTGGTACTGGGCGTTCATTCTTCTGCTCGGTCTGATCGTCGGCATGATGGCGCTCGGGATGCCGGTCGCCTTCGCATTCCTGTCGACCAACATCCTGGGCTGGCTCTATTTCAACGGCTGGAACCTCGATGTCGTGCCGCAGGTGGTCGAGAACTCCACCGTCCTGATCAGTCGGTTCACCCTCGGCCCGGTGCCGATGTTCATCATGATGGGCTCACTGTTCTTCCACACCGGCCTCGCGATACGGGTGTTCGACGGCCTGGAGGTGCTGTTCGGCCGGCTGCCCGGCCGGCTCTGCTTCCTGACGGTCGCCGGCGGCTCGATTTTCTCGACGCTCACCGGTTCGTCGATGGCGAACACCGCGATGCTGGGCTCTCTGATGGTGCCGGAGATGCAGCGCCGCGGCTACAGCCGGCGCATGTCGATGGGCCCGATTCTCGGCACCGGCGGGCTTGCCATGATCATCCCGCCGTCGGCGCTCGGCGTGCTGCTGGCAAGCGTCGCCAACATCGATGTCGGCAGGCTGCTGATCGCGGGGTTCATCCCGGGCTTCACGCTCGCCTTTCTCTACGCCTGCCTGATCATTCTGCAGCTCTGGATTTCGCCCGGTTCAGCGCCCGCCTACGACGTCGAGCGAACGGGCTGGGGCGAGAAGGTCCGCGTCGTCGCCACCCACATCCTGCCGATGAGCTTCGTCGTTTTCATGGTGATCGGCTTTATCATCTTCGGATGGGCCACGCCGACCGAGGCCGCGGCGATCGGCGTGATGTCGGTAATGATCCTCGCCGCCGCTTACCGGCGGCTCACCTTCCGGGCGATCTTCGTCGCTGTCGACGCCACCCTCAAGGTCGGCGCGATGGTGTTTTTCATCCTGATGAACTCCACCGTGTTCAGCCAGTTGCTGGCGTTTTCGGGCGCCAGCCAGGGGATGCTCGAATGGGTGACCGGCTTCGAGGTCCACCGGCTCACCATCCTGTTCGCGATGTTCTGCGTCCTGCTGCTGCTCGGCATGTTCATGGACGCGACCTCGATGATGCTGATCACGGTGCCGATTTTCTTCCCGCTAGCGCAGACGCTCGGCTTCGATCTCATCTGGTTCGGCCTGTTCGTGCTGATCACCATAGAGATGGCGGGCACAACACCGCCCTTCGGGCTATTGCTCTACGTGATGATGGGCGTCGCGCCCAAGGGCACCACGCTGATGCACGTGGCGAGCGCCGCCGCTCCGTTCCTGCTGTGCGACACCATCCTGATTCTGATTCTGGTTGCGTTCCCGCCGCTCGCGCTCTGGTTGCCGAGCCTCATGTGAGCGGTCGCGGCCGGTATTCGCCGCAACTGTCGTCGTAACCCACCACCGGCCAGATCCCGCGCGGCAGGCCGCCAGTCTGCCTTTCCACTTCGATCGGCGGGTAGCGACGGCAATGGCCGTAATTGGCCTTGCCGAAGGCGGTCGGATCGTAGAACCGGCAGGCGCTGCAGCTTCCCTCGATCGGATCGTAGGTCTCGTCCAGCGTCGCCATCTCAGCCGTCCAGCGGCAGGGAGAGCAGCCCGTCCGCCAGCTTGGGCTCGAACCAGGTCGATTTGGGCGGCATGACCCGGCCGGCATCGGCGACGGCGAAGAGCTGCTGCAATCTCACCGGATGGAGCGCGAAGGCGGCCGCCATCTCGCCGGAATCCACCCGCGCCGCGAGCCCGTCCAGACCGCGGCTTCCGCCGACGAAATCGATCCTCGGGTCGTTCCTGACGTCCTCGATTCCGAGCAGGGGGGAGAGCACCGTCCGGGACAGGATCTCGGCATCGAGCCCGGCCGTCGGATCGCCGTTCTCCGCCGGTGCCTCTCTGCGCGCAAGCCTGTACCACCGGCCCGCCAGATAGAGCCCGAACCGGCCCGGACGGTCCGGCCGCGCGGGCACGTCCGAAGATGCCACTGAAAAGTCGGCACCGAGCGCGGTGAGAAATTCGTCGGCTGAACGACCGCTCAGATCGCTTACGACCCGGTTGTAATCGAGGATGCGCATCTCGCTCTCGGGAAAGGCGACCACGAGGAAGCTCGTTCCGCCGACCCGGGTCGCCGCCTCGGAACGGTGGTGGCCGTCGGCGACATAGAGCGTATCGAGCCCCCGCACCGCTTCGGCGAGCGCCGCGCCCGCATCGCCGTCCGCCACCCAGACCGAATGGCGGACGCCGTCGACCTCGGCCTCCAGCGTCGGGGATCCGGCGGCTACTGCGGCGATCGCTTTGGCCACGGCCGGATCGTCCCGGTGGGACAGCATGACCGGGCCGGTATGGGCCTGCACCGCTTCGATCTGCCGCGCCCGGTCCATCACCTTGGCGGGCCGGGTGAGCTCGTGCCTGCGAATCCGACCGTCGCGATAGGCCTCGACCGGCGCCGCGCCCGCGATGCCGGTCTGGCGTCGGTCGCCGGTCTCGGCGCGGTAGACGTAGAGATGGGCACGTTCCGTGAGGCCGATAGCGCTTTCGGCCTTCAGCCGGGCCATGTTCTCCCCCGCCTTGGTGTATACCGCCGGATCGTCTCCCGCGATTCCCTCGGGGAGGTCGATCTCCGGTTTGGAGACATGGAGAAAGCTCAGCGGATTTCCAGCGGCGCGCACACGCGCCTCCGCGCTCGACAGAACGTCATAGGGCGGCGCGGCCACCGCCTGCGCGTGCGCCGGCGTCGGAACGATCGCCCGGAAGGGCGCGATGAGGGACATCTACTCGTTCTTGGACATCAGGTCGCCGACGACCAGGTCCTCGCCGACCCGATGGAACGGGCGGCCGGAGTCGCTCACCGCCACCACGACCACGATCTCGTCCGCGCGCGGCGCGTCCGTGACCGAGACCTGCATCGCGTCGAAATGGCTGAACGTCCAGATCTCGTCCTTGTGGTGCAGCGGACAGTCGATCACCGTCCCCGGCCCGCCGATCTTCTTGGTGGACGGCATGATCGACTTCGCCGGGCCGACGATCTCGCGCACCGGCTTGCCCATCCTGGGGTGCATCACCGCGGCCGCGTGCTCGCGCTCCCCGTTCTCGCCCACGATCGCCGCCTTGCCGTAGCTGTCGACCGCCGCCCCGTCGATGCCGAGCGCATCGGTCGCGCGCCGGACCAGGAGGGCGCCGAGCTCGGCCCCCGCCTTCTGCAACTCCTCCAGCTCCTCGTCGTAGACCCCGGCATAGGGGTTTGCGATCACCGCGATCGCCGCGGCCTGGCGGGTCGCCGGCTCCACCGGCCGACCGAGTTCGCGCTGGGTTTCCTCCACGACGGTGACGATCTTGCGGATCTGCATTCGGTCTCCTCCCGGCGCGTCGCGCATGACTCGGTTCCGGCACTATGCCATCATCGAAACTCGTTGCAACGCCTGCGTCCCGGTTTCCCGATGTCGAGCGCAAATCTCGATCCAGTGACCCTCGCCGTCATTCGCGGGCGGCTGGGGCAGCTCGTCGACGAGATGGATGCCACCTTGTTCCGCGCCGCCTTCAGCCCGGTGATCGCCGAGGCGCGGGACGGCAGCCACGGCGTCTACGACGTGAACGGCGAGACCGTGGCGATGGGCAAGCAGGGTCTGCCGGTTTTCATCGGGGCGATGAGCTACGCCACCAAGGCGGCCATCGCGCGCGCCGACGCCGACGGCGGACCGAAGGACGGCGACCTGTACCTCCTGAACGACCCCTATGTCGGCGCGACCCACCTCAACGACATCAAGATCGTCAAGCCGATATTCCGGGACGGAAAACTGTTCTGCTACCTCGCCTCGGTGGGTCATTGGCTCGACGTCGGCGGCAACGTCGCGGGAAACTACAACCCCACGGCCAGCGACATCATGCAGGAGGGGGTGCGCATCCCGCCGGTAAAATTCGCCGACAGCGGTACGATCAACCGGGACATCGTCGACATCCTGCTCGCCAACGGGCGGTTGCCCGAGAGCAATTACGGCGATCTCAACGCCCAGCTGGGCGCCCTCGACCTCGGCACGGCGCGCCTGCACGACCTGCTCGACGGCTTCGGCGACGACACCGTCGCCGCCGCGATGGAGGAGATTTCCCGGCGCGCGAGCCGGCAGATGCGGACCCTGATTTCCGAACTGCCCGACGGGACCTATTCCTTCGAGGACCATATCGACAACGACGGCCGCGGCGACGAACCGCTCAAGGTCGCGCTCGACCTCACGATCGACGGTGAGACGCTGACGCTGGACTTCTCGCGCTCGGCGCCGGCCTGCGCCGGGCCGCTCAACGTCTCCCGCGCCACCACGATCGCCGCCTCCTTCGTCGCGTTGAAGCACATCTTCCACGAGGTGCCGACCAGCGGCGGCTGCCTGGAACCGATCGAGTTCGTCATCCCCGAAGGCTCGATCCTCGCCGCCGAGCCGCCCGCGCCGGTCTCGGGCTATACCGAGAACATCATGCGGACCATCGACGTGATCTTCGGCGCGCTCGCCAAGGCCGCGCCGGAGCGGGCGAACGCCGCCTGTTTCGCGACCGTCAACGCGCTCCTGATGTCGGGGAGCCGCGACAACGGCTCGAGGTTCATCCTGTTCACCTTTTTCGGCGGCGGGCTCGGCGGCAATCCCGAGGGCGACGGGCTGAGCCACGGCAACGCGCCCATCGGCATGGCGAACATCCCGCCGGCGGAGATCCTGGAGGCGGCGTACCCGACTTGCGTCACCAATTGGGGGCTCAGGCAGGACAGCGGGGGGCCGGGCCGCAACAGGGGCGGTCTGGGGGCGGTCTACGAGTTCGAACTGCTGGCGGACGAGGCCGACCTGGTCGTGTTCGGCGAGCGCGCGCGGTTCCCCGCCTTCGGCATTCTCGGCGGTACCCACGGCGCGCCCAACCGGATCGTCTACCAGCAGGAGGACGGCGAGCACTCGCCCGAGAAGACCGGCAAGCTGTCCGGCATCGTCCTGCGCAAGGGCCAGCGCGTCCGCGTGGAGAGCCCCGGCGGCGGCGGGTACGGTCGGGTCGAGGAGCGGCCGGTCGAGGCCATCGCCCGCGACCTCGCCCTCGGTCTCGTCACCGCCGAGGCCGCCGAGCGCGACTACCGCGTGCGCATCGCCGACGACGGCACGGTGGACCGGCCTCCGGCGTGAGCGGGATCTACGGCGGTGATGCGCGCTCCCGACGGAAATTGGGGCATGGTTCGGATTGGCGAACAATTCGATTGTCAATTGTCGTTTGACAGGCGACATCTCAGCCGAGAACCGGAAGGCAAGAACCTGCCGGGGTCCTGGCTGCACGAACTGAAGGGGCCGTTGAAAGGACACTGGGCAGTATCGGTATCGGACAACTGGCGCGTTACCTTCCGGTTCGAAGACGGCGCGGCGGTCGATGTCGATTATCTGGACTATCACTGAGGAGATCGGGACATGGGCATGCACAACCCGCCGCATCCCGGCGGCGTCGTGAAGCGGCAATGCCTCGAACCGCTCGGCCTGACCGTGACGCGGGCGGCCCGGGGGCTGGGCGTCACGCGGCAGGCGCTGTCGGAGCTGGTGAACGAGCGCACCGGGATCTCGGTGGAAATGGCGATAAGGCTTTCGAAGGCCTTCGGCTCCACGCCCGAGACCTGGCTCGGGATGCAGATGGCGTACGATCTGTGGCAGGCCCGCCGCCGCGCCGACGAGATAGCGGTCGAGCGCTTCGCGGCGTGACGAGCCATTCCGGGACCATCGTCGGCGTCGACGTTGGCGGGACCTTCACCGATGTGTTCTGGCTCGACGAGCGGACCGGGCGGTACGGCATCGGCAAGGTCCCGTCGGTCAGGGACGATATCGCGAGCGGGTTCCTACGGGGAATCTCGGCCTCCGTCGCCGAGCCGAGGACGATCGGGTCCGTGGTCCACGGGACGACCGTCGGCACCAACGCGCTGCTGGAACGCAAGGCCGCGCGCACCGGGTTGATCGTGACGCGGGGCTTCCGCGACGTGCTGGAAATGCGCCGGCGCGACCGGCCGAATACCTGGGGGCTGTGGGGCAGCTACCGGCCGGTGGTGACGCGCGACCTGTCGATCGAGGTCGACGAGCGCGTCCTTGCCGACGGAACGGTCCGGAAGCCGGTCGACAAGGGCGAGGTGACACGTGCCGCGCTGGCGCTCCTGGAGCTCGGCTGCGAGTCGCTCGGTATCGTCTTCATCAACGCCTACGCCAACGACGCCAACGAGCGCGCCGCGCTGGAAGCCGTGAAGGCGGTCTGGCCCAACGCTTACGTCAACGCCTCGTCGCTGATCCTGCCCGAAATCCGCGAGTTCGAACGTGCGTCCACGACAGCGCTCAATGTCTGCCTCCAGCCGATCTTCGGCGCCTATCTGGAGGGCGTCGAGGCCGGGTTCTCGACGCGGGGGATCGACGCCGAACTGCTGATCGTCCAGTCGAACGGCGGCGTGATGTCGGTCGACACGGCGCGCTCGCTCCCGGTTCGCACGACGCTCTCCGGGCCGGCCGCGGGGGTCATCGCCGGGGCGCGGATCGCGGAAGCCGCGGGTTTTTCAAACGTGATCACCTGCGACATGGGCGGCACCAGCTTCGACGTGGCGCTGGTCGCCGACGGAAAGAGCGCCTATTGCCTTCAGGCGGCAATCGATTTCGGCCTCGTCGTCCGCTCCCCGATGATCGAGATCACCACCATCGGCGCCGGCGGCGGGTCGATCGCGTCGGTCGACCGGGGCGGTTACCTGGCGGTCGGTCCGGAATCGGCGGGCGCCGACCCGGGTCCCGCCTGCTACGGCCGCGGCAACGTCCGGCCGACGGTGACGGACGCCAACCTGGTGCTGGGGCGGATCAACCCCGACCGCCCGATCGGGGAGGGGCTGGACCGCCTCGACATGGGCGCGGCGGCCGAGGCGATTGAGGAGCATGTTGCGAAGCCCCTCGGTCTCGAAGTCGCGCCCGCGGCCGAAGCGATCGTGAAGGTCGCGATTTCAAACATGGCGGGCGCGATCCGGCTGGTTTCCATCGAGCGCGGCTACGACCCCAAGGTCTTCGCGGCGATGCCGTTCGGCGGCGGCGGAGCGCTCCATGTCGGCGCGCTGATCCGCGAGGTGGGGCTCGCCAGCGCGCTGATCCCCCGTTTCCCCGGCGTCACCAGCGCGCTCGGCTGCGTCATCGCCGACATGCGCCACGACTTCATCCACACGATCAACCGGCCCCTCGACGCGCTCGATGTCGCGGCGCTCGATGTGGAGATGGCGGAAACCGCCGAACGCGGGCTCGCGCTGCTCCGCGGGTCGGGCGCCAGTCTCGACCGGCTCGACGTCGCGTTCGAGCTCGACATGTCCTATATCGGCCAGACCCACACGGTTCCTGTGCCGCTTCCGGCGCAGCTCTCGGAAGGCACGACCGATGTGTCGGCCGCGATGATCCGGACCGCCTTCGAGACCGCCTACGACAAGACTTACGGGCGGCTGCTCGAGGGAATCGGCGCGCGCCTGCTTTCGCTCCGGACGACGGTGATCGGAATCCGGCCCAAATTCAACCTCGGGATCCTCGGGCCGGCCTCTGGGGCCACCCTGGAAGCGGCCCGCTCCGGATCCCGAGACGTCTGGTGGGAGGGCGCGTGGCACGAGACGGCGATCTACGACCGTATCGCGCTACCGGTCGATGCCGCCATTCGCGGCCCCGCGATTCTCGAGCAGGGCGATGCGACGACCTTCATCGACCCCGGGCTCGCCGCCACCGTCGACCGCCTCGGCAATGTCATCGTCACGCCGGAGAATTAGCCCGGCAACCTGTACAACTTCTGGAGAACACCGATGTCAGACGAGATTCGCGCCCCCGCCCTCGACCCCTCGACTCTGCCGGCGGAGGAACGCCAGCCATACCCCCCGCCCTGGGACAAGGCGCTTACCGGCAAGTTCCGGACGGTTCTCGGAGACACTCTCGGGCTTACCCAGTTCGGGGTGAACCTGACCCGGCTCGCGCCCGGCGCGGTCTCGGCGCTTCGGCACTGGCACACCGGCGAGGATGAGTTCGTCTTCATCGTCTCGGGCGCGCCCACGCTGGTCTGCGATTCCGGCGAACAGCCGCTCGAGGCAGGCCATGTCGCCGGCTTCCCCGCCGCCAGCGGCGACGGTCACCGGCTGGAGAACCGGACCGACGCCGACGTGGTCTTCCTGGAGATCGGGACGAGGGCGCATTCCGACCGCGTCCATTACACGGAGGACGATTTGGTGCTCGACAAGACGGTCGGGCTGCCGGAACGGCGGTTCACCCGTCGCGACGGCACGCCCTATTGACCGAGCCCGCTCCGGGTTGAGTGCCCCCGCCAAAGCCCCGCACCCTCCGCTCGGCACCGCCGCCGCTTACGGGCTGCTGGCGTTCTGCCTGCCGGTCTGGGGGGTCAACTGGTCGGTGCTGAAAATCGCGCTGGGCTCGATGCCGCCGGTCTGGCTGAGCTGCGTCCGCATGGGCTCGACGGCGCTCTGCCTGTTCGCGGCGCTCGGCATATTGGGCCGGCTGCGGCTGCCGGGGCGCCACGACATGCCGGCGGTGCTGTCCATCGGCGTGCTGATGATGGGGATCTACCCGGCGATGACGGTGATGGGCCTCGAATTCGCCGAGGCCGGCCGCGCTTCCCTGCTCTCCTTCATCACCCCGCTCTGGGTGACGCCGGTGGCCATCGTCCTGTTCGGCGAGCGCCTGACCCGGCTCAAGGCGGCCGGGCTCGCGCTCGGGCTCGGCGGGCTCGGCGTGATGTTCAACCCGTTCGGCTTCGACTGGTCGAACGGCGACGTGGTCTACGGCAATCTGCTGCTGGTGGCGGCATCGGCGGTGTGGGCGATCCCGATCCTCCACATGCGCCGCCATGTCTGGCGGCTGAGCCCGTTCGAGCTCGCCCCGTGGCAGCTTCTCGCGGCGACCCTGGTGGCGGCGCCGCTGGCGCTCGCGGTCGAGGCCGGCGAGACGGCGCGCTGGTCGGCGACGCTGTTCTGGCTGCTGCTCTATGCCGGTCCCCTGGCGACGGCGCTCACCATCCTCGGCGCCGTCGCCATTGCGCGCTCTCTGCCGGCGATCACCGCCTCGCTCCTGTTTCTGGCGACGCCGGTCGCGGGAATGCTCGCCTCGGCGGCGATCCTCGGCGAGGCGCTGACCGTCACCAACGTGGCGGGGCTTGCCCTGATCGTTCTCGGTCTCGCCGCCGTCGCGGTCGGCGACGCGCGGTGACTTGCCGCGGGCCGGGCGAGATGCGAGGGTCTGCCCACCCCCCCGACTCGGACGGAGAATCGCATGTACGGTTGGAGAGCCCGCATCGGCATGCTGCTGCCCTCGGTCAATTCGGCCGCGGAACCGCTGATCCAGGCGATAACGCCGGATGGCGTCTCGGTCCACACGACGAGGCTCCGGCTTGCCGGCTCCACCGACGAGGACATCCACGGGATGGTCGAGGGCGTGGAGGAAGGGGCGAGCCTGCTCGCCGATGCCGAGGTCGACCTGATCGTCTTCCACTGCACCGCCGCGTCGATGTTCCGGCAGGGATTCGACGACGAGATCATCGAGCGTATCGAGAAGAAGACCGGTACGCCCGCGACCTCGACCTCCAAGGCGGTGATGGACGCCTTCGACACGCTGGATGCGCGGCGGATCGTGCTGACCACCCCCTACACCCAGCAAACCAACGACCGCGAGGTCGCCTATCTGGAAAGCCACCAGATCTCCGTCCTGAGCGAAACCGGCATGGGGATCTCGGGCAGCGGCAGGCAGATGATCGCGGTCGAGCCCGGCGAGTGGTACCGGCGGGTGAAGCGCCAGCGGCACGCCGACGCCGACGCCTATTTCATCTCCTGCACGGCGATCCGCGCCGCCGAGGCGATCGAACCGCTCGAACGCGACCTCGGCAAGCCGGTCGTGACCAGCAACCAGGCGATGGTCTGGCACAGCCTCAAGAAGCTGGAGATCCACGATCCGGTACCCGGATACGGCCAATTGATGGACACGCTCGGCCGCGCCTGATCTCCCGCGCATGAACAAGTACAGCGAGCTCTGCCCGGCCGACGCGCGCCCGGACCTGCGCTTCGACCTGCCCGGGCTCGATTATCCCGAGCGCATGAACGCGGCGGAGGTGCTGCTCGAAGGCGCCATCGACGCCGGCCGGGGCGGGCGGATTGCCTACTACCACCGCGACGAGGCGATTACCTATCGTGCGCTCCGCGCGTCGGTGCACCGCCACGCGGCGGCGCTCCGCGCGCTTGGCGTCGCGCCGGGCGACCGGATCGTCGTGCGGATCGCCGACACGCCCGCCCTGGTCTACGTTCTCCTGGCCGTGCACGTCATCGGCGCGGTGCCGATTCCGACCTATGTCCAGCTCCGCGCCGACGATCTCGCCTACCGGCTGGAGGATTCGGGCGCCCGCTTCGCGGTGGCAAGCGCCGAGTTGCTCGACGAGTTGGAAACCGCGGTAGCGGCGATTCCGGGCGTGACGCTTGCCGTGGCGGACGGGGAAGCGGAAGCAGGGTTTGTTTCCCTGTCCGCGCTCCTGCCCGAATCCGAGCCCGTCCCGGAATACTACGACAGCCACGCCGAGGAGCTCACGCTGATCCTCTACACCTCCGGCTCCACCGGGCGTCCGAAGGGGACCTGCCATTGTCACCGCGACCTGATCGCGGCCGCCGATTCCTATTGGAAGCATTGCATCGGCCCGACCGAGGACGACGTGATCGGCGGTCCGCCCTCGGTGCCGTTCGCGCTCGGCTACGGGCTGAGTGTGATCTTCCCGGCCCGTTTCGGCTCGGCGGCCGTACTGGAGCCCGACAAGTCGGTCGAGGCCTCGCTTGCCGCGATCGAACGCTATGGCGTCACCCTGTTCGCCGCCGTGGTTTCCTACTACCGGCTGATGGCGGCGGCGCTCGACGGGCGCAGCCTTGGCAGTTTGCGGCGCAGCATGACCGGCGGCGAGCCGCTATTGCCCGAGACCGAGTCGCTGTGGCGCGAGGCGAGCGGCATGGTGCTCGAACAGTTCATCGGCACCACCGAGATGTTTCATTGCTTCGTGACGTCGAGCGAGCCCGGCCGGCCGTCGCGGTCCGGGACGATGGGGCGCGCCGCGCCCGGCTACGAGGTCGCCGTGCTGGATGCGGAGACCCTCGCCCCGATGGCGGACGGCGAGCGGGGATTGATGGCGGTCCGGGGCTGCACCGGCACCGTCTACTGGCGGAACGCGGAGCGCCAGCGGGAGCTGGTCAGGAACGGCTGGAACGTCTTTCCCGACGTGGTCACCCGGGACGCCGAGGGCTATTTCCGCTATGTCGGCCGTCACGACGACATGATCGTTTCGGCGGGCTACAACATCTCGCCGATCGAGGTCGAGACGGCGCTGCTGCGCCACGAGGCGGTGCTCGAATGCGCCTGCGTGCCCGCGCCCGACCCGTCCGGCGTGCGGGGCGCGATCGTCAAGGCCTATGTCGTCGCCGCCCCCGGCCGCGCGGCCGCCGGGAACCTCGCCGCAGCGCTCCAGTCCCACGTCAAGGCGACCGCGCCGCCCTACATGTATCCGCGCGCAATCGACTTCCTGGACGCCCTGCCGAAGACCGTCAACGGCAAGGTCCTGCGCTCCGAACTGCGCGCCCGGGCCGCGGCCGGAGGATAGGGACGCCTCGGCGTTCTCCCGCTAATTCCGCGCAACCGCCCGATCGGGCGTCCAGCCGACGGGCACATGGGTCGCCGTCCGCAGCCGTTGCCGCTCGACCCACGGATTCTTGTGGGCGAAATCGTAAAACCACGCGCGGAGCCGGGGCGGCCAGCTTCCCGGCCAGCCGTAGATCGTCGATATGCGCTGGGTGTGGTCGGTGAGCGGCCGCTCGCCGCGTTCCCATTCCGCGAGACCTGCCGGAATGTCGTCGTGGCGGTCCAGATAAACCGCGAGCGCGAGCCCGTTCATCATCCCGCAGCCGCCGCCCTGGCCCAGATTCGGCGCCATCGCATGCGCCGCGTCGCCGATCGTGGCGACCCGTCCGCGCGACCAGCGCTTCAGCCGGATGACGACGAACGGGTCCCACCGTCCCCGGTCGCCGATCCTGGGGAACAGATGTTCGAGATGCGGGTAAGTGCGGGTCCAGAGGTCGACGTCGATCGGAATCCGCTGCGCGTCCGTATCCGCGACCGGGCATAGCAGAGCGAGATAGACCGCGTCGTCGGAAACCGGCGTGTAGAGGAGCCGGCGCCGGCCGGACCAGTACTCGATGTAGTTCTGGGTCTCCGCGCCCTCGCGTTCCTCCTCGGTGCGTGGAACGAGGAGCCGGATCGCGCCGTCCGGCAGTTGCCGGAACGACCGCATGAGGCCCAGCGAGTCGCGGACGGGCGAGCCCACCCCGTCGGCGCCGATCACGAGGTCCGCCTTGTGGCGGCGGCCGTTGGCGAGCACCAGCATCCCTTCGGGCTCGGCGCCGGCGACTTCCGACCCGGTCACGATCTCCGCGCCGGCCCCCGTCGCCGCCGCCGCGAGCGCGTCGATACAGTTCTGCCGGACGATCGAGAACATCCGCATCGGCCCGTCCACCGGCCATTCGATGCGGGCGATGGTGTTGTCGGCGTCGTCGCGCATCTCGCGCGCGCGCCCGGGGAAGGCGCCCCGCGTGGCGGCTTCGTAAGCGCCTACCGCCTCGAACACCTTGAGTCCGTTCTCGTAGATATAGATCCCGGCGCCCGCGGTGCGCAGCCGATCGCCGGCTTCGTGGACGCGGACGCTCCAGCCGCGCTGGGCGAAGGCCGCCGCCGCGGTCAGCCCGGCGAACCCGGCGCCGGCGATCTCCACGTGCCGCCGCGCCGCCATCGCCTAAGGCGACGCCAGGTCAGGCGACCGGCGCCAAGGTCTGCTTGAAAAAGGCGAGCAGTTTCTCCTGCGCGTCCTTCGACTGTTCTTCCCGGTAGTTCGGGCCAAGGAAGTTCTGGAACGCATGCCCCGCCCCGTCATAGGCGTGGAAAGTGTGGTCGATGCCGTTTTCGGTCATCGCGGCGTCGATCTTCGCCACGTCTTCCGGCGAGGGGTTTTCGTCCTCGTTGCCGAAGAACCCGATTACCGGGCAGCCGATCGCGCCGACACGCGTGATCGGCGCCGGGTTTCCCTCGCCCCAAGGCTTGAAGATGTTGCCGCCATAAAATATTCCGCAGGAGGTGAATGCGTCGTTGGTCGATGCGCCCAGAAACGCGCAACGCCCGCCCATGCAATGGCCGACGATGCCGAGCGCCCCGTCGCGCTGGTCCGCGCGGCCCCGCAGGTAATCCGCGGTGGCGCCGATGTCGGCGATCAGCTCCCTGTCGTTCAGCGCGGCCATCGATTGCATCGTGTCCTCGCCGTCCGGGCGCCGGTGGTAGAACAGCGGCGCCGCGGCGATGTAGCCGGCCGCCGCGAGGTCTTCCACGAATTTCCGGGTGAAGTCGTCGAGCGCCCCCCGGTGATGGGTCACCACGACGCCGGGATGAGGACCCGGCGAGGCGGGAGCGTCGACATAGACAGGCATGGAACTCCCGCCGACGGTCAGGTGTTCGGTGTGCGCCATTCTGTGCCTCCTAGGAGATCGCCGCGGCCTGGGTGTCGGGTATGTCGGTCTCGTCGTAGCGAATGTCGCGGAACGCGCCCGACGTGACCGTGCGGTAGAGCGGCGGCCGCGCCGGATCGGTGCAGGTCGGCAGGCAGGCGATCTCGGCGTCGTAGTTGGGCTGGTGGAAGAAGCCGATCGAGATGCGCCGCGCGCTCGGCCCGATCTCGGCCGGCGGGTTCACCACCCGGTGGAAGTTCGACGTCCAGACGTCGTTGGTCCAGCGCCGGAAGAGGTCGCCGACATTGACCACGAAGGCCTCGGGTCGGGTTTCCACGTCGTACCAGCGCCCGTCGCGGTCCTGCACCTGGAGTCCGCCGGGCTCGTCCTCGCCCATCAGGATGGTGAACGTGCCGAAATCCGTATGCGCGCCGGCGCGGATCTGTCCCGCCGGCGGCGCCACCGGTTGCGGCGGGTAGTGGTTGATCCGCATCGCGGTGACGTGGCGGTCGATCTTGTCCTCGAACCAGTCCTCGTCGAGGTCGAGCGCAAGCGCGGCGAGCCGCATCAGGTGCCTGACCAGCTCTTCCATGGCGGCGTAGTACGCGCCCGCCGCGTCGCGGAAATCGGCCGGACGTTCGGGCCAGATATTGGGGATGAAATAGCGTTTCCCCTCCTCGCCCGTGTAGTAGGGCTCGTCCGGCCAGGAGTCCCTGCCGAAATGGTAGAACTCCTTGAGGTCGGGCGGCGCTTCCCGCCCGGCGGCGCGGCCGAGCGCCTCTCCCTCGTAGACGCGCAGGCCCCTGGGCGTGCCGGTTACGGGATGGACGCATTTCCGTTTTTCCGCGTCCGGCAGCGCGAAATACTCGTGCGAGGTGCGGCGCAATTCCCCGACGATCGCGGGGTCGACGCGATGGCCCGCGATCGAGAAGAACCCGATATCGGCGCAGGCCGCGCCGATCGCCTTGCCGACGCGGCGTCGCGCCGCGGCATCGCCGCTGAAATAGGGCTCGATGTCGATCAGCGGGACACGCGCCCGGTCCATCGCCTTCTCCCGGTTCGTCCGGGCGCAGGATGACTCGCGAAGGGCTGGAGGGGAAGCCCCCGAGCCTTTACAGCGCATGGGCCGGTCGCGACACTGCGCCCGGTTCCGAATCCGTTGGAGGCGACAGATGAAGTTCGGTGTCGGGCAGCCCGTCTCGCGCACGGAAGACCCCCGTTTTCTCAAGGGCGAGGGCCGCTATGTCGACGATATCGTTCTCCCGCGCCAGGTGCACGGCTACGTTCTGCGCTCGCCGCATGCCGCCGCCGCGATCCGGTCGATCGATGTCGACGCGGCGCGGAACTCGCCCGGCGTCCTGCTCGTGCTTACCCGCGCCGAAATCGGGGAAGAGGGCATCGACGGGATCCCCCATTTCATCCCGCCGATGGCGTTCGGCGCGCCGCTGCCCGGGTTCAGCCCGCTGCACCCCATCCTGGCCGGAGACCGGGTGCGCCATGTCGGGACGCCGGTGGCCTTCGTCGTCGCCGACACGCTCGACCTGGCGATGGACGCGGCGGAACGGATCGAAGTCGACTACGAGGTGCTGCCATCGGTAACCGCTCCCGGCCGGGCGACCGAAGAGGATGCGCCCGCGGTCTGGGACGAGGCGCCCGACAATATCTGGTTTACCCTGGAACGCGGCGACAAGGCGGCGACCGATGCCGCCTTCGAAAGGGCCGCGCATGTCACGCGGCTCAGCCTGACGAACAACCGGTTGAGCTGTAACGCGATGGAGCCCCGCGCGACGATCGTCGACTACGCGCCGGCGACCGATCACGTGACGATGTACACCGAGAACCAGTCGCCACATGCCCAGCGCGGCCATCTCTCCCATGTATTCCACAAGCCCGAGGCCAATTTCCGGGTAATCAGCCCCGACGTCGGCGGCGGGTTCGGGATGAAGAACGCGGTCTATCCCGAGGACGCGCTCTGCGTGATCGCCGCGCGACGGCTCAAGCGGCCGGTGCGCTGGACCGCCGACCGCGCGGAGAGCCTGCAGAGCGACGCCCATGCCCGCGACGCCGTGACCGAGGCCGAGCTCGCGCTCGATGCGGACGGGCGGTTTCTCGCCATGCGCGCGACGACCGACCACGCGGTCGGCGCCTACCTGGGCGAGGCGGCCTGCGTTCCGGTCGGGCTCGGCTCGACCATGTACGCCGGCAATTACGATCTCCCGGCCGCGTATCTTTCGGTCGACGCGGTGTTCACCAACACCAACACGATCGCCCCGTATCGCGGCGCCGGGCGGCCGGAGGCCTGCTACATCGTCGAACGGCTGGTCGACCAGGCTGCCGTCGAGCTCGGAATCGATCCCGTCGAGCTCCGGCGGCGCAACTACATCAAGCCGGCCGACATGCCGTACCAGAACGCGATCATGACGGTCTACGACTCGGGCGAGTTCGAGAAGATCGCCGACATGGCGGTGAAACTCGCCGACCGCGACGGGTTCGCGAACCGCAAAGCGGAATCCGAGGCCGCCGGCAGGCTGCGCGGCCTCGGCATCACCTATTTCATCGAGATCGGGGCGCCCTTCAACGACCGGATGGAGCTCTATTTCGACCCGGCCGGCGGGGTGACAGTCGGCGCCGGCACCCACAGCCACGGCCAGGGGCACCAGACGGTCTACGCGCAGATGGTGTCGGAATGGCTGGGCGTGCCGTTCGAGAGCGTCCGCCTGGTGCAGGGCGATACCGATCACGTGGCCTATGGGCGCGGCACCTACGGCTCGCGTTCCGTCACCATCGGGGGGGCGGCGCTGAAGGACGCCGCGGACAAGGTGATCGCCAGGGCGAGGCCCATGGCCGCCCATCTGATGGAAGCGGCGGAGGCCGATATCGAGTTTTCCGAGGGCGCCTTCACCGTCGCGGGGACGGACAAGTCGATCGGCATCGTCGATGTCGCTCGCGCCTCGTTCATGCCCATGGGATGGCCCGAGGAGTTCGGCATCGGGCTGGAGGCGACCGGCACGTTCACGCCCACCAACGGCAATTTTCCCAACGGATGCCACATCTGCGAGGTCGAGGTGGACCCCGAAACCGGCGAGGTCGACCTTCAGCGCTACGCGGCGGTCAACGATTCCGGGCTGATCGTCAACCCGCTGCTGTTCGAGGGGCAGGTTCACGGGGGGCTCGCCCAGGGCATTGGCCAGGTGCTGTGCGAGCATGTCGTCTATGACGACGAAACGGGGCAGCTCCAGTCGGGCTCCTTCATGGACTACTGCATGCCGCGCGCCGACGACCTGCCGTCGTTCGTGCTCGACGACGTCGAGGTGCCGTGCGAGACCAACCCGCTCGGCGTCAAGGGCGCCGGCGAGACCGGAACGGTCGCGGCATTGCCCGCGGTGATGCACGCGATCCTCGACGCGGTCCGCCCGCTCGGCGTGTCGGACCTCCAGATGCCGGCCACCGCTCATGCCGTCTGGCAGGCGATCGAGAGGGCTAGGGCGGCCTAGAACCGGGCGTGGACGCGGCGGCAGCCGGCTCCGGGATGGCCGCTTGCCGCTGTTCCGGCGGGTTGCATATATTGGCCCCCGATTCACCGGCGAAAGGAAACAGGATGGCACTCGAACGCGGGCGCGGCGTGGTCGATGTCGACGGCCTCGCGCGGGACGACGTGAGGACGCTCGCCGAGCGGGAGACGCCGCCGGGGCTTCCCTTCGCGGTTCGCAAGATCGGCCACGTAGTGCTCAAGGCGCGCGACCTGGAGCGCTCCGTGGCGTTTTATACCGAAGTCCTCGGCTTTCGGGTGTCCGACGTCTATCCCGAGACCATGATGCCGGGCGGCATGGTGTTCATGCGCTGCAACGCCGATCACCACGGCGTCGCGCTGGTCGGCGGGCTCGGCGAGGAGGTGGATAACAGCGAGCTCGACCACATGGCGTTCGAGGTCGCCACCCTGGACGAAGTGCTGCGCGCGCGCGAGCACCTGGAGAAGCACGGCGTCAAGATCGACTTCCACGGCCGCCGCCGCGCGGGCTGCCAGATCGCCGTCGAGTTTCGCGACCCCGACAACCACCGGCTCGAGATCTACTGGGGGCTCGACCAGATCGGCAATCCGGGGCATATCCGCCCGCCCGACGAATGGCGCGAGGCGCAGTCGCTCGAGGAGGCGATAGAGAATCCGCCCCCTGGACAGGACACGACCGTGCACGACCGGTCGCTCTTGCGCACCTAGCCGCCCGCCGAGCGACCGCGATGAAAATCCTCGCCGGCAACAGCAACCGTCCGCTGGCCGAAGCGATTTCGGCCTATCTGCAGCTTCCCCTGACCGACGCCAGCATCCGGCGCTTCTCGGACATGGAGTGCTTCGTCGAGATCCATGAGAACGTGCGCGGAGAGGACGTGTTCGTCGTCCAGTCGACGTCCTACCCCGCCAACGACAATCTCATGGAGCTCCTGGTGATGCTGGACGCGCTGAAACGCGGCTCGGCTCGGCGCATCACGGCCGTCGTCCCCTATTTCGGCTATGCCCGGCAGGACCGGAAATCGGGACCGCGGACGCCTATCTCGGCCAAGCTGGTGGCCAACCTGATCACCACCGCGGGCGCCGACCGGGTGCTCACCCTCGACCTGCACGCCGGCCAGATCCAGGGCTTTTTCGACATACCGCTCGACAATCTGTTCGCGGCGCCGGTGTTCGTCCGCGACATCGAGGACAGCAACGGACGCGACAACCTCACCATCATCTCGCCCGATGTCGGCGGCGTGATCCGCGCTCGTGCCGTGGCGCGGCGTCTCGATACCGACCTCGCGATCATCGACAAGCGGCGCGAGCGGGCCGGGGTGTCCGAGGTGATGAACGTGATCGGCGACGTCGAGGGACGAACCTGCATTCTGATCGACGACATCGTCGATTCCGCCGGCACGCTGTGCAACGCGGCCCAGGCGCTGATCGAGCACGGCGCCGGCTCGGTTTCCGCCTACGTTACCCACGGCGTGCTGTCGGGCGGGGCGGTGGCGCGCGCCTCGACCTCGGCGCTCCACGGACTGATCACCACCGACAGCATCCTGACCACCGAGGCCGTCAGGGTCTCGGACACCGTGAAGCAGATCTCGATAGCCCCTCTGATAGGCGAGGCGATGCTCAGGATCGCCGAGGAAAGATCGGTATCGAGCCTGTTTGACTAAAGCCGGGCGAGGGGATAAAACCCGGCGCTCCACGACACAATCGGGACCCGCGAAGAGCGCCGCCCGCGCGTGCGTGCGCGATGGCGGGTCCGGCGCTGAGAGGCAGACGAAATGGCCGATGTGAGCACCATCTCAGCGACGCCCCGCGGAGGCGTCGGCAAGGGCGCGGCGCGCACCGCGCGTCGGAACGGCATGGTCCCCGGCATGATCTACGGCAACCGGCTCGAGCCGGTGATGATCAATGTCGAGCGGCCGATCCTCGACCGCGAACTCGGCCAGGCCGGCTTCTTCATCCGCCTGGTCGATATCGAGGTCGATGGCGAGAAACACCGCGTGCTGCCGCGCGAGGTGCAGTTCCACCCCGTCACCGACGCGCCGCTTCACATCGATTTCCTGCGGTTTTCGGCGGACCGGAAGCTCAGCGTCGCGGTGCCGGTGCGTTTCCTCAACGAGGACGAGTCGCCGGGCCTCAAGCGAGGCGGCGTGCTCAACATCGTGCGGCACGAGGTCGAGGTGCAGTGCACCGCCGACAACATCCCCAACGAGTTCGAGATCGACGTTACGGGCCTCGACATCGGCGACGCCATGCACGCGAGCGCGATCTCGCTGCCCGAAGGCGTCGCGTTCACCATCACCGACCGCGACTTCACCGTCGCTACCATTGCCGCTCCGACGGTGATGGCGGCTGACGAGGAGGAGGAAGAAGAGGTCGAGGGCGAGGAGGGCGCCGAAGAGGGCGCGGAAGGCGCCGAGGAAGGCGACGACGGCGAGGCCTCCGGCGATACCGCCCCGTCCGGCGACGGAGAATAGCGCGCCCGCGCGCCTCCCGGACTCATGTTCGTCATCGTCGGGCTCGGCAATCCCGGGTCCAAATATGCCCGCCAACGACACAATATCGGCTACGTGGTGGCCGATACGATCGCTGCCCGCTACGGCCTGTCGGCGCCCAGGCGCCGCTTTCAGGGCCGTGCGCTGAGCGGCGAAATCGACGGCGAGCGCGTGCTGCTGCTGAAGCCCGAGACGTTCATGAACGAGTCCGGGCGCGCGGTGCGGTCGGCGCTCAATTTCCACAAGCTGCGCGCCCGCGACGCGATCGTCATCCATGACGAGCTCGACCTTGCCCCCGGCAAGGTGCTGATCAGGAAGGGCGGCGGCCATGCCGGGCATAACGGGCTGAGGAGCCTGCATTCCCAGATCGGGCCCGATTACCGGCGGATCCGCGTCGGGATCGGTCATCCGGGTGACAAGCACCGCGTCCATCGCCATGTGCTCGGCGATTTCGCGGCCGCCGAGCGGCCGCTGTTCGCCAAGCTCGCCGAAGCGATCGCGGAGTCTCTGCCGCTTGCCCTGGCGGGCGACGATCCGGGCTTCATGACCAGGGTGGCGCTTCTCTGCCCGCGCCCCAAGCCTCCGAAACCCCAACCCACTCAAGGCGCGGGGAACGCCGGCTAGTGGGTTTCCGTTGCGGCATCGTCGGCCTCCCCAATGTCGGGAAGTCGTCTCTGTTCAACGCGCTCGTCCAGTCGGAGGCGGCGGTTTCGGCGAACTACGCCTTTTCTACCGTCGAGCCCAATCTTGGCCGCATCGCGGTGCCGGACGACCGTCTCGCGCAGATCGCGGTCCTCGCGAAGTCTCCCAGGATCACGCCCACGCAACTCGATTTCGTCGACATAGCCGGCCTCGTGCAGGGCGCGAGCCGGGGCGAGGGGCTCGGCAACCGGTTCCTCGCCCATATCCGGGAAGTCGACGCGATCGCGCATGTGTTGCGCTGCTTCGAGAGCCGCGACGTCGACCGGGCCGGATCGGTCGATCCCATAGCCGACGCGGAAACCGTCGAGACGGAGCTGATGCTGGCCGACCTCGAGAGTCTCGCCCGGCGGCTCGAACCTCTGGTCAAGAAGGCGCGGGGCGGCGACAAGGACGCGATCGCCATGCGGGACATGGTCGAGCGCGCGACCGCGGTGCTGGAAGCCGGCCGGCCGGCGCGCGATCTCGAGATCGAAAAGGACGAGGAAAAGCTGTTCCAGCAGATGCAGCTCCTGAGCGCCAAGCCGATGCTCTATGTCTGCAATGTCGACGAGGATGCCGCGGCCTCGGGCAACGCGCACGCGGCCGAGGTCGCCCGGTGGTCCGCCGGCAAGGGCGCGCCGTCCGTGATCGTTTCCGCCGCGATCGAGGCCGAGATCGCCCGACTCGACGACGAGGACGAAAGGCGCGGTTTTCTCGAAGCGCTCGGGCTGGAGGATATGGGTCTCGGCCGGGTGGCCCGGGCCGGTTACGATCTGCTCGGTCTGATCACGTTCTTCACCACGGGCCCGGTGGAGACCCGTGCCTGGACGATCGAGCGGGGCACCCGCGCCCAGGACGCGGCGGGCAGGATCCACAGCGACTTCGCGCGCGGATTCATCGCCGCCGAGACCGTCGCCTTTGCCGACTATGTGGAATGCGGCGGCGAGGTCGGCGCCAGGGAGGCGGCCAGGATGCGCCGCGAAGGGCGCGACTACATCGTCCGCGACGGAGACGTGATCCTTTTTCGCTTCAACGTTTGACGGTACAATTCGGGTATCGCCGGCCCGCTTCCGGGCCGCCATCGATTCCAATCGGGAGAGAACGGGAACATGGGACAATCCGTGACGCTTACCGCCGGTGACGGCCACACGCTCGACGGCTACAGGGCGGACCCCTCCGGCGCCGCGAAGGGCGGCGTCGTCGTCATTCAGGAAATCTTCGGCGTCAACAGCCACGTCCGGCATCTCGTCGACATGTTCGCCGGGAAGGGCTATGCGGCGGTCGCGCCGGCGCTGTTCGACCGCACCGAGAAGGGCGTCGAGTTGGGCTATGACGAAGTCTCCTTCGGCAAGGGGCGCGAGCTTCGCGGGAGCCTGAGCGACGAATGGATCCTCGCCGACGTCGACGCCGCCGCGAAGTCGGTATCGGATGCCGGCAAGGTGGGGCTGATCGGCTATTGCTTCGGCGGCTACGTCGCCTGGATCAGCGGCTGCAACCTCGACAGCCTCGCCTGCTCGGTGAGCTGCTATGGCGGCGGGATCGCCGCCCGCGCCGCCAACGATACGCCGTGCATGCCGATCCAGATGCATTTCGGCGACAAGGACCACGCGATCCCGATGGGCGACGTGCAGGCGATCCGGGACGCCCACCCCGACGTCCCGACCTTCATCTACGACGATTCCGCGCACGGCTTCTGCTGCGACGACCGGGACGTGTACAACGCCGGCGCCGAGGCCCGCTGCCACGAGCGCGCCCTCGCCCTGTTCGCGGAGCACGTCGGGTAGCGCCGCCCGTTCTGGCGAGAAAATGCCGGGCCTCCGCCCGGCGTTTTTCTTGAGCTACCTCAGGGCGGCGGCGATGTTGCCGCCGTCGACGGTGAGCACCGCGCCGGTGGTCTTTTCGGCGAGCGCGAGGTCGACGAACGCCCTGGCGGCGTCCTCCGCCGTCACCTCGCTCCCGAGCAGGTTGCCGGCCATGTAGTTCTCGGTCGAGAGGCCGCGCGCTTCCGCGCGTTCCTTGATCGTGGCCGGCGTCAGCAGCCCGCTTCTGATCCGGTCGGCGTTGACCGCGTTGGCGCGGATCCCCTCCGCGCCGTGGTCGAGCGCGTATTGCCGCATCAGGAACAGGGTCGCCGCCTTGGGCAGGCCGTACGGGCCGAAGTCCGGTCCGGGGTTTACCGCCTGCTTGGACGTGTTGAAGAGCAGCACGCCGCCGAGCCCCTGCGCCCGCATGATGCCTACGGCCGCCTGCGCGGCGCGCTGGTGGCCGTAGAAGTTCAGCTCGAAGCTCTCGCGGATCGTCGTCTCGTCGACCTCGCCGATCTTTCCCTGCCACGCCGCGCCCGCGTTGGAGACGAGGATGTCGAGCCCGCCGAACGACTCGGCGACGGCGTCGAACGCCGCCGCGACGGAATCCGGATCGGTGACGTCGCAGGCAAAGGCGCGGCCGCCGCCGGCATTTGCCGCGCGCTCCGCGGCATCGAAGTCGCGGTCGAGGATCGCGACCTCCGCGCCTTCGCGCGCAAATGCCTCCGCCGTCGCCCGGCCGATGCCGGATGCGCCGCCGGTCACCGCGGCGATGCGGCGCGACAGCGGCTTCTCGCTCGCCTTGCCGAGCTTCGCCTGTTCGAGCGACCAGTATTCGATGTCGAAGATGTCGGATTCGGAAATGCTCTCGAACCGGCCGATCGACTCCGCCGCCGTAACAACCCGGGCCGTGGTCTCCGCGAGGTCCGCGGCCACCGCCGCCGCTTTGGCCGAGTTGCCGAGCCCGAACAGCCCGAGCCCGCGTACCAGAATGACGCGGGGATAGGGGTCCAGAGCGCGTTTGGGTTCCACCTGGCGCGCGTTGTTGCGCTTGAAATAGGCCTCGTAGTCGCGCACGAAGTCCGCGATCGCAGCCTCCGCGTCGCGCGCGAACCGGTCCAGCCCGTCCGCCATCGGCGCGGGCAGAACCAGCGGGCTCGGCTTGGTGCGGATCACATGGTCGGGGGTTACCGGACCGGATGCGCGTCGTTCGAGCTCTTCCCCGTCGACGAATGCGCGCACTTCGTCGCCGCCCCGGAAATCGAGAATGAGCCGTCCCGCCCCGCTCGCAACCCCCCGCAGGATCGGCGCGACCGCCGCCGCTGCCGCCGTATCCGCCAGCGCCTTGGGAACGGCGGCCGACCGCCGCCCCAGCCGCGCTTCCGCCTTGCTGACGGCGGCGATCATCCGTTCGTAGGCCTCTTCCGCCGTCTCGCCGAATGTGAAGATCCCGTGCTTCAGCAGGATCAGCCCTTCGACGGACGGATCGCCGGCATGCGTGGCCGCACAAGCCCTGGCGAGCGCGAAACCCGGCATGATGTAGGGGACGAGCCCCATCGTATCGCCGTAAACCTCGCGGCAGATCGCCTCGCCGTCCGGCTGGTCGGTCAGCGCGAGGACCGCATCCGCGTGGGTGTGGTCGACGAACCTGTGCGGCAGAAACGCGTGCAGCAGGGTCTCGGTCGATGGGTTGGGCGCATGCGGATCGAGCAGGTTGCCGCGCTGGTAGGCGACCATCTCCTCGTCGCTGAGGCGATCCAGCGACGCGAGGCGGCGCAGCGCTTCGAGCCGAACCGCCGGAAGGCCCGACGGCTCGATGCGAGCCATGTCCCAGCCGCTTCCCTTGACGCAGAGCACGTCCACGGAATCGCCGAGGATGTCGCGCATGGTCGTCTTGACGGAGGTGTTGCCGCCGCCGTGAAGCACGAGTCGCGGATCCCCTCCCAGGAGCTGCGTCGTATAGACCCGGAGCGCGACGTCTTCGGCGACGCCTTCGGCCGCGTAACGGTCCACCGTGGAAGCGGCATCGTGTGCCGAGTAAAGGCTCTTCATCGGGACTACCCCGCTGCTGCCCGCCGACGCTCCGGGTAGAGCGAAAGCAGGCCTTCCGCGGACGCCTCCGCGACCCCGCGCTCGGTGATCAGCCCTGTCACGAGTCGCGCGGGCGTCACATCGAAACCGGGGTTGAACACCGGGGTCCCCGGCGGGGTGAGCCGGACGGTTCGGACCTCGCCGGTCTCCGTCTCGCCGGTCGCGGTCGAGACCTCCTCGCCCGCGCGTTCCTCGATCGGCAGAACGGCGCCCGATTCCGCCGCCCAGTCGATCGTCGGGCCGGGCAGCGCGACGTAAAAGGGCACCCCGTTGTCGGACGCGGCCAGCGCCTTCAGATAGGTGCCGATCTTGTTGCAGACATCCCCGTTGGCGCAGGTCCGGTCGGTGCCGGTGATGCACAGGTCGACCCGCCCCTCCCGCATCAGGTGTCCGCCCGCGTTGTCGACGATCACGGTGTGGGGAACGCCGTGCGCGGCAAGCTCCCACGCGGTCAGGCCGGCGCCCTGGTTGCGGGGTCGCGTCTCGTCCACCCAGACATGGACGTCGATTCCCGCGTCGTGCGCGCGGTAGACCGGGGCGAGGGCGGTGCCGCCGTCGACGGTCGCGAGCCATCCGGCGTTGCAATGGGTCAGCACGTCGACCGGCCCCGGCCGGCGGTCGGCCATGGAGCTCAGGAGGTCCAGCCCGTTCTCGCCGATGGCCGCGTTGATCGCCACGTCCTCGTCGCAGATTTCCGCCGCCCGCGCGTACGCGGCTTCGACCCGACGCCCTTCGTCGACGGCGAGGATGCGGGTCTTCATGTCGCCCAGCGCCCATCGCAGGTTGACCGCCGTCGGGCGGGTCGCGAGCAGCGTGGAACAGGCGTCTTCGATCGCCTTGGCCGAAGGGTCCCGGCGGACGGCGAAGCAGAGCCCGTAGGCCGCCGTGGCGCCGATCAGCGGGGCGCCGCGCACCCGCATGTCGCGGATCGCCGCCGCCGCGTCCTCGAGCGTCGCGAGCCGCCGCGTTTCGAAGCGGTGCGGCAGTCCGGTCTGGTCGACGATCTCGACGGTCTCGCCGTCGGCCGCGAGCTGAATCGACCGCCGGGGTACCCCGTCGACCTTCATTGCCGGAGAACGCGCCCCGCGACGGCGTCGAGCCGGGCCGCAAGCTCCGGATCGCGCGCCTCCGGCGGGGTGATGAGAGCGGTGTCGAGGACGGTGTGGCAACCCGCCGGGCAGGCCACCCGCCTTCCGGCCAGCAAGGGGACGACCGCCCCCACCAGCGCCCGGGCTTTGGCGGCGTTCTCCTGCAGGACCGCGATCACCGCCTCCACCGTCACGTCGTCCTGGCCCGGATGCCAGCAATCGTAGTCGGTGACCATCGCCACCGTCGCGTAGCACATCTCCGCCTCGCGAGCGAGCTTGGCCTCTGGCATGTTGGTCATGCCGATCACCTCGGCCCCCCATTGGCGGTAGAGAAAGGATTCCGCCCGGCTCGAGAATTGAGGGCCGTCGATCGCCACATAGGTGCCGCCCCGCTCGGTCTCGATGCCGAGGTCGGCGGCGGCCTGCTCCAGCGCGTCCCCCAGCCGGGGGCAGACCGGGTCCGCCATGGACACATGGGCGACCAGCCCGGTTCCGAAGAACGTCTTGACGCGCTGGAAGGTGCGGTCGATGAACTGGTCCACCAGAATGAAGGTGCCGGGCGCCAGACCCTCGTCGAGGCTGCCGACGGCGCTCAGGGAAAGGATCTCGGTGGTGCCGACGCGCTTCAGCGCGTCGATGTTGGCGCGGAAGTTGATCTCGCCGGGCGGCGTTGCGTGGCCCCTGCCGTGGCGCGGCAGGAAGGCGAGCCGCAGTTCGCCGAGCTTGCCGAGCAGGATCTCGTCCGACGGCGCGCCGAAGGGCGTGTCCACCGCCTGCCAGCGCCGGTCGGTCAGCCCGTCGATGTCATAGAGGCCGCTGCCGCCGATGATCCCGATGACCGGTGGCGTCCCCGGTTCCGCCATGCCGTTTCCCTCCGGCGGCGCGGGCCGCCGTCAATGCGGGACGTTCGACCAGACCGCGCGCTTGACGGCGAAGAGCATCCCGGTGAGCAGCAGGAGGAAAAGGACCACCTTGACCCCCATGCGCTTGCGCTCTTCCAGCTCGGGCTCCGCCGCCCAGACGAGGAAGGCGGTCACGTCCTTCGCCATCTGCGGGACCGTCGCCTCGGTGCCGTCCGCGTATTCGACCAGCTCGTCGCTCAACGGCGCCGGCATGGCGATCTGGTGGCCCGGGAAGAACATGTTGTAGGCCATGCCTTCCGCCATCTCCATGCCTTCCGGCTCGTCCTTGTAGCCGATCATCAGGCCGTAGATGTAGTCGGGCCCGCCGATGCGCGACTTGGTCACCAGCGAGAGATCCGGCGGCAGCGCGCCGTTGTTGGCGGCGCGCGCCGCGTTGTCGTTGGGGAAGGGCGATACGAACCGGTCGCTCGGCAGGGCGGGGCGGTCGAACATTTCGCCCTCGGCGTCGGGGCCGTCGGTGACCTCGACCTCCGCGGCGATCGCCTTGACCTGGTCCTCCGTAAAGCCGATCGCCGTCAGATTGCGATAATGAACGAGCCTCAGCGAATGGCAGGCCGCGCAGACTTCCGTATAGACCTGGAAGCCGCGCCGCAGCGCCGCGCGGTCGAACGAGCCGAACAACCCGTCGAAGGTCCACTTCATGCTGGGCGGGGCGGCGGCTTCCTCCGCGGCCGCGGCGGGGTTCGAGCCGATCAGAACGAACGCCGCGACGATGGCACCGACGGTCCGCCTCATTGCGCTTTCTCCATCGGCTGTTCCGCCGCCGCCGGCGGCCCTCCCGCCCCTCCGAGCACCGGTTCGCCGATGCTGGTCGGCAACGGCCGCGGCGTCTCGATGAAGGAGAGCAGCGGCATCAGGACCAGGAAGTGCGCGAAATAGTAGAGGGTCGCGATCTGGCCGATGATCACGAAGATACCCTCGGGCGGATTGCCGCCGACCCAGCCCAGCACCAGGCAATCGATCACCAGCAGCCAGAAGAGCTGCTTGTAGATCGGCCGGTAGCGCGCGCTCCTGACCGGCGAACGGTCGAGCCACGGGACGAGGAAGAGGATCAGGATGGAGCCGAACATCAGCACCACGCCGATCAGCTTGGCCGACAGGAACCAGATGTCGAAGGTGATCGACCGCAGGATCGCGTAGTAGGGGAGGAAGTACCACTCCGGCACGATATGCGGCGGCGTCACCAGCGGGTCGGCGGGGATGTAGTTCTCGGGCTCCCCGAAGAAATTGGGCGCGAAGAAGACGAAGCCCGCGAAGATCGTCAGGAACGCGCAGAGCCCGAACATGTCCTTGACGGTGTAGTAGGGGTGGAAGGGGATCTTGTCCTGCGGCCCCTTCGCGTCGATCCCGAGCGGGTTGTTCGAGCCGTGCTGGTGCAGCGAGATCATGTGCAGCGCGACCACGCCGACGATCACGAACGGCATCAGGTAGTGCAGACTGTAAAACCGGTTGAGGGTCGGGTTGTCGACGGTGAAGCCGCCCCACAGCCAGGTGACGATGATGTCGCCCACGATCGGCACCGCCGAGAACAGGTTGGTGATGACGGTGGCGCCCCAGAAGCTCATCTGGCCCCACGGCAGGACGTAGCCCATGAACGCGGTGGCCATCATGCAGAGCAGGATGATGACGCCGAGGATCCAGAGGATCTCGCGCGGCGACTTGTAGGAGCCGTAATAGAGCCCGCGAAAGATGTGGATGTAGACGATGATGAAGAACGCCGAACCGCCATTGGTGTGGATGTAGCGGATCAGCCAGCCGTAGTTCACGTCGCGCATGATGCGCTCGACGCTGTCGAAGGCGTGGTCGACATGCGGCGTGTAGTGCATCGCCAGCACGATGCCGGTCACGATCATGATGACCAGCACGATCCCGGCGAGCGACCCGAAGTTCCACCAGTAGCTCAGATTGCGCGGGGTCGGGTAGTCGATCAGCTCCTTCTCCATGAAGGAGAACATCGGCAGGCGGTAGTCGATCCACCGGACCAGGCGGTTGTTCATCCAGGGCTGCGTCATGACCTTACCCCCTAACCGATCCGCACGAGGTCGTCGGACAGGAACTCGTAGGTCGGCACCGGCAGGTTCTCCGGCGCGGGTCCCTTGCGGATGCGTCCGGAGGTGTCGTAGTGCGAGCCGTGGCAGGGGCAGAACCAGCCGCCGTAATCGCCCTTCCTGTCGCCGGTCGCCTGGCCCTTGGGGATGCAGCCGAGATGGGTGCAGACGCCGACGACGATCAGCCATTCCGGCTTCTTGGTCCGCTGGGCGTCGGTCTGGGGATCCGGCAGGTCGTCGAGCGCGACCGCCTGCGCTTCGTCGATCTCCTCCTGCGTCCTGCGGCGGATGAAGACCGGCTTGCCGCGCCAGACCACGGTGATGCTCTGGCCTTGTTCGATCGGCGAGAGGTCGACCTCGGTGGTCGCCAGCGCGAGCGTATCCGCGGCCGGGCTCATCTGGTGGATCAACGGCCACAACGCAACCGCGCTGCCGGCGGCCCCGAACGCGCCGGTCGCCAGATAGAGGAAATCGCGGCGCGTTTCGCTGTGGCCGGGGCCGGCCCTGGTGTCCTCGGTATCCGCCATAGAAGAACCTCTCGGCAGGGCAGGAATACACGTTCGGTCTGCGACCGCGAACACTACCCGCCGCCCGGAAGGGCGGCAACGCGGCCTTCGGACGCAGCCGGACGGCCGAATCCGAAACCGATGTCCGCACCGCGAACCGCGCCTTGGACAGGGGAACGGGTATAATCAAATCCGTCGTCGAATCAAGGTCGGAGCGGCAGCCCGATGCTTCCTGCGCCACACCGGGCCGACATCCCGCGATTCCCCGGAACTTGCGCGCCGCGCGGGCGGAACAAGTGACCGTCGAAGCCCGGCAGGAACGTGCCGCGGCGTGGTTCAGGACCCTGCGCGACCGGTTCTGCGCCGCCTTCGAGGCACTCGAGGACGCCCACGAAGGAGGGTTCGGGGCGCCCGGCCGGTTCGAGCGCACGATCTGGAAGCGGCCCACGGAAGACGGTGGCGACGGCGGCGGCGGCGAGATGTCGATCATGAAGGGCCGCGTGTTCGAGAAGGTCGGCGTCAACTTCTCGGCGGTGCACGGCGCGTTCTCGCCCGAGTTCCGGGACCGGATCCCGGGTGCGGCCGACGATCCGCGCTTCTGGGCGAGCGGCATATCCGTCGTCGCGCATCTCTGCTCGCCGCTGGTCCCGGCGATGCACATGAACACGCGCTTCATCGTCACCACGAAGGCGTGGTTCGGCGGCGGCGGCGACCTGACCCCGATCTATCCCGACGCCGATGCGGCCGCCCGGCTCCACGGGGCGCTCGAGGCCGCCTGCGACGCCTACGACCCCGCCTGTTACGCCCGGTTCAGGGAGGCCTGCGACAGGTATTTCTTCCTGCCCCACCGCGACGAACCCCGCGGCGCCGGCGGCATCTTCTACGACAATCTGGGCAGCGGCGACTGGGAAGCCGATTTCGCGTTCACCCAGGGCGTCGGCCGCGCCGTTCTGGAAGCCTATCCCGAGATCGTCCGCGAGCGCATGGCGGCGCCCTGGACGGAGGAACAGCGCGCCCACCAACTCGTGCGCCGGGGACGCTATGTCGAGTTCAACCTGCTCTACGACCGGGGAACCGAGTTCGGGCTCAGGACCGGGGGCAACGTGGAAGCGATCCTGATGTCGCTGCCCCCCATGGTCGCCTGGCCTTGACGGCGGCGAAGGGCGGTTTCCCGGGCGGTTCTTGCCGTGGCGGCGCCGCGCCGCTAGTCAACACCGCAGGAACCCAGCGCTTACCGGAGGAGCCCGCCATGACCGGCGCTATCGACGCCCGCCTCGCCGAACTCGGCATCGACCTGCCCGAAGCCCCCGCCCCGGCGGCGAACTACGTGCCCTGGGTGGTGACCGGCAATCTGGTCTTCATCGCGGGACAGGTGCCGTACCGGGACGGCAAGCTGAGCCATGTCGGCAAGCTGGGGAACGCCTTCACCGTCGAGGAGGGCCAGGCCTGCGCGCGCATCGTGGCGATCAACGTCCTCGCCCAGCTCAAGGCGGCTTGCGGCGGCGATCTCGACCGGGTGACCCGCTGCGTCAAGCTCGGCGGCTTCGTCAACGCGACGCCGGATTTCACCGACCAGCCCAGGGTCATCAACGGTGCCAGCGACCTGATCGTCGACATCTTCGGCGACCGCGGCAAGCACGCGCGCTTCGCCGTCAGCGCCCCCTCGCTGCCGTTCGACGCCGCGGTCGAGATCGACGCGGTGTTCGAGATCGGGTAAGGCGGCCGCGGTCCGGCCCGCGGGTCAGCGGGTCCAAAGCCGGGGGAAGATCTCGGCGTCGATCGGCCCGCCTTCCACCAGGTGCGGCGCGTCGTAGAAGGTCGGCGAGTGGCGCCCCGGATACCAGGTGATGTCGTCTCCCGTGAAGCGGAGCGAGACCGCGCGGCGCGGCGTCGGCAACGGGTTGCCGCTCGAGGAATGCAGCGTCGCGCCGTGGAACACGGCGACGTCGCCCGGTTCGAGATCGAAACAGACCGTGGGGTAGGTCTCCGGATCGCCGTCGATGTCGGGCACCGTCTCGTCGAATTGCTCGGTCTCGGCCACGAAGTCGCCCTGGCCGATCTTCACCGGGCGGAACAGCTTGCCCCACGCGTGCGAGCCCACCGCGAAGCGGAGCGAGCCCGTCGCCTCCGTTACCGGGTCGAGCGGGACCCAGAAGCTGCAGATCTGCGAGCCCTTGATGCGGAAATAGGGCAGGTCGTGGTGCCACCAGGTCGGGGTGTCGGTGCCCGGTTCCTTGACCAGCAGATGTTCGTCGTAAAGGTTGATCCGGCTCGCCCCCATCAGCTCGGCGGCGAGCCGGGCCATCGGCGAATCGTGCATGAAGCGGCGGAACTGCTCGAAGCGCAGGAACATGCCGTGATCGGTGCGGAACCGTCTCTCGCCCTCGCCGTAGGCCTTGGCGACGTCGCTCGGGTCCGCCATCGCCGCGTCGATCCCCTCGGCGAGCAGGTCCAGCCATTCGGGCGCAACCACGCCCCGCAGGCACAGCGCGCCGTCGCTCTGCCAGACCGCGCGTTCTTCGTCGGTGATGTGTCTTTCTTCGAGGATCGTGGCCATCGGTCTTCACCTGCTCGAAACCGGCCCGAATTGTTCCCGCCGCCGGGCGGGAACGCAAGTCCGCGCGCTACTCCGCTTCCAGCTCCGAATCCCAGTAGAGGAAATCGCGCCAGCTGTCGTGCAGGTAGTTGGGCGGAAACGCGCGCCCGTGCTGCTGCAGCAGCGCGTTGGACGGCTCCACCGGCGCCTGCCTCGGGTGAAGACCGCACTCCCTGGGCAGCCGGTTGCCCTTCCGCAGGTTGCACGCGGTGCAGGCGCTGACGACATTGACCCAGCTGGTCCGCCCGCCGCGCGACCGCGGCACTACGTGGTCGAACGTGAGTTCCGGAGTCCCGGGCACGGCGCCGCAATACTGGCATTCGAACCGGTCGCGCAGGAACACGTTGAACCGCGTGAACGCCGGGCGCCGCGACATCGGGATGTAGCGCTTGAGCGCGATCACGCTCGGCAGGCGCATCGAGAAGCCCGGCGAACGCACCTCGCGCTCGTATTCCGAGATGATGTTGACGCGCTCCAGGAAGACCGCCTTGACGGCGTCCTGCCACGACCACAGCGAGAGGGGGAAGTAGCTGAGCGGACGGAAGTCGGCGTTCAGCACCAGGGCCGGGCTATCGTTCATCGCAACCACCGATCAATCCCCGGCCCAAAACGCCGGCCCGCGACCCTGTTGAACATGCCCGCAGTCTAGTGCGTATGCGGTCGCGCTCCAACCCTTGGCCCGTCCCGTGTCGTTAGCAGATGATCTGTCCGGTTTAGGTAGCACATGAGTTGTCCGGTTAGGTGTCTCGGAGATGGGGGTGCCTTGATGAACCGGACGAGGTGGCTACAGGAGCGCAGGATGGAGAAGTTTTGCGATGTGCTTGGG
>JAJDVM010000313.1 GCA_022826125.1 Defluviicoccus sp. | reverse complement strand
CACCCCTTCATCGCGGCGGACGACGTGTGCCTCGTGCATAACGGCTCGCTCAGCAACCACAACCGGCTCCGCCTCAGGCTCCAGCGCCGGGGGCTCCGCTTCGAATCTGACAACGACACCGAAGTCGCGGCGCGTTACTTCGCCCACCGGCTGGGCGAGGGCGCGACGCTCGAGGAGGCGATGGAGGCCGGTCTCGAGGATCTCGACGGGTTCTACACCTTCGCGGTCGGAACGGCGGACGGCTTCGCGGTGCTGCGCGATGCGTTCGCCTGCAAGCCCGCCGTGCTCGCGGAAACCGACGAGTGGGTCGCGATGGCGTCCGAGTTCCGCTCCCTCGCGGAGCTTCCGGGGATCGACGGGGCGACGATCTGGGAGCCCGAACCCTCGATCGTCTATACGTGGTCGCACGAGGGGAATTCATGACCACCGTCGACCTGTCCACCAGCTCGGTGCGGGAGCTCAACGCGCGGCTCCACGCGCTGCCCGCCGATACCAACGAGACGGCCTGGCGCGTCGCCGGGCCCAAGGGGGCCCACGCGCTGGCGGCGGGGCTTAGGGTTCCCGTCTCGGTCGAGATCGACGGTCATGTCGGGTACTACTGCGGCGGCATGAACCAGGCCGCCGACGTGACGATCAACGGCCACTGTGGCACCGGCGTGGCCGAGAACATGATGTCGGGGACGATTCGGGTGCGCGGCAACGCCTCGCAATGCGCCGGCGCATCGGGCCATGGCGGGCTGCTGGTGATCGAGGGCGACGCGGGGCCGCGCTGCGGCATCTCGATGAAAGGCGTCGACATCGTGGTCGGCGGATCGGTCGGCCACATGAGCGCGTTCATGGCGCAGTCCGGCAATCTCGTGGTGTGCGGCGACGCGGGCGAGGATCTCGGCGATTCGATCTACGAGGCCACGATCTATGTCGGCGGCGGGACCGGACGGCTCGGCGCCGATTGCGTCGAGAAGGAGATGACGCCGGAGCACCGCGAAAGCCTGTCCGCGCTGCTGGAGCGCGCCGGAATCGAGGCCGATTCGTCTACTTTCCGCCGTTTCGGATCGGCGCGCCGGCTGTACCACTTCGACGTCGACAACGCGGATGCCTATTCGTGAGCGTCGACCGCCGCACGCTGCGCCTGTCCGCCACCTTTCCCGACCACGTGCTGGCCGAGATCCACCGCGCGGCCGACCAGGGCGTCTACGAGATCCGCGGTTTCGGCACCAAGCGGCATCTGCCGACGTTCGACGATCTGCTGTTTCTCGGCGCCTCGATGTCGCGCTACCCGCTGGAGGGCTACCGCGAGCGCTGCGACACCGATGTCGTGCTGGGCGACAGGTTCGCCTCCAGGCCGATCGAGCTCGCGATCCCGATCACCGTGGCGGGGATGAGCTTCGGCGCGCTCGGGGCCAACGCGAAGGAGGCGATCGGGCGCGCCTGCACCGCGATGGGCACCAGCTCGACCACCGGCGACGGCGGGATGACCGAGGAGGAGCGGCAATCCTCCAAGACCCTGGTCTATCAGGTGCTGCCGTCGCGCTACGGGATGAACCCGGACGATCTGCGCCGCGCCGACGCGATCGAGGTCGTGGTCGGCCAGGGCGCCAAGCCCGGCGGCGGCGGCATGCTGCTCGGCCAGAAGATCACCGAGCGGGTGGCCGAAATGCGCGACCTGCCGGTCGGCATCGACCAGCGCAGCGCCTGCCGCCATCCCGACTGGACCGGCCCCGACGATTTGACGATCAAGATCCAGGAGCTGCGCGAGATCACCGACTGGGAGAAGCCGGTCTACGTGAAGATCGGCGCGTCCAGGCCACAATTCGACGTGCCGCTCGCGGTCAAGGCGGGCGCCGACGTGGTCGTCCTCGACGGCATGCAGGGCGGCACCGCGGCGACCCAGGACGTGTTCATCGAGCATGTCGGCATTCCCATCCTGCCCGCCGTCCGCCGCGCGGTCGAGGCGCTGCAGGAGCTCGACATGCACCGCAGGGTGCAACTCGTCGTCTCGGGCGGCATCCGGACCGGCGCCGACGTTGCCAAGGCGCTTGCGATGGGGGCGGACGCGGTCTCGATCGGCTCGGCGGCGATGGTGGCGCTCGGCTGCAACCGCCCGATCCATGTCGAGGACTACCACGCCATCGGGACCGAGCCCGGCGCCTGCCACCACTGCCACACCGGCCGCTGCCCGGTCGGCGTGACCACCCAGGACGCCGAGCTAGAAGCGCGGCTCGAGCCCGAGCAGGGCGCGCGGCGGCTCAGGAACTATCTCACCACGATGGTGCTGGAGCTTCAGACCATCGCGCGGGCCAACGGCAAGAGCCATGTGCTCAACCTCGAGCCCGAGGATCTCGTCGCGCTGACCGTCGAGGCCGCGGCGATGGCGGGCGTGCCGCTCGCCGGGACCGACTGGATTCCCGGCCGCGAGTAGCGGAGCCCGGCCGGCAACAGGGAGGAATGAGATGAGCGTCGATCTCGCCAGCGTGGCCGAGGACAAGGGGATCCGGTACTTTCTGATCAGCTTCGTCGACCTGTTCGGCGTGCTCAGATCGAAGCTGGTGCCGGCGCGCGCGATCGCCGAGATGCAGGCCGACGGCGCCGGTTTCGCGGGCTTCGCGGCGTGGCTCGACATGACGCCGGCCGATCCCGACATGTTCGCGATCCCCGATCCCGACAGCCTGATCCGGCTTCCGTGGAACCGCGAGGTCGGCTGGCTCGCCTCCGACCTGTGGATGAACGGCGCGCCGGTCGAGGCCTCGCCCCGCGTGGTGCTGAAGCGCCAGATCGAGCGCGCCCAGGCTGCCGGCTACAGCATGAAGACCGGCGTCGAGTGCGAATATTTCCTGCTGGCGCCGGACGAGGTCGCGGTTTCCGATCCGCGCGACACCCAGGAAAAGCCCTGCTACGACCAGACCGCGCTGATGCGCCGCTTCGACGTCATCGCCGAGATCTGCGACGCGATGATCGAGCTCGGCTGGAAGCCCTATCAGAACGACCACGAGGACGCGAACGGCCAGTTCGAGATGAACTGGGAATACGACGACTGCCTGGTCACCGCCGACCGCCACGCGTTCTTCAAGTTCATGGTCAAGTCGGTCGCCGAGCGGCACGGCTACCGCGCGACCTTCATGCCCAAGCCGTTC
>JAJDVM010000210.1 GCA_022826125.1 Defluviicoccus sp. | reverse complement strand
CATCTGGTACCGGCCGGCGGGCGCGGAAGCGCTGCGCGACCTGTTCACCGACGAGGGCGGCAGGAACCACGGCATCTCGATCCCGCCGCCGCTTATCCGGCCCGCGCCGGTCGCCGCGATGAAGGCGGACGCCGCCGAGCGGCTCCCGGCGGCGGTGGCGGCGATCGTCGACAGCGTGCCGCGGCCGCTGCTGCAGGCGATAACCGACCTGGAATCCGCGCGGATGGCGGACGGCCGGGTCGCGGTCATGGGCGATGCCGCGTTCGTGGCCCCGGCCCCATTCGATCGGCGGGGTCTCCAAGGCGGCGCTGGATGCGCAACGCCTCGCGGACTCGCTTTCGGCATCGGGGGATATCGCCCCGGCTCTCGCCCGGTACGAGGAGTCCCAGCTCGACTTCGGCCGCCGGCTGGTGGCGCATTCGCGGTATCTCGGCGCGTTCCTGGAGCACGGCTCGGGCGCGCCCCCCACCGATCCCGAACGCACCATCCGGGATTACGGCGCCCCGAACCTGCTGCACGATGTCGACCCGGCGCGCTTTCAGGCGAAAGCGGTGTAGCATCGCGGAACCGACCGAGGAGGCGAAACCATGACCGCGACCGAAACCGGCGCCCCGCGCCTGACCTGGCAGGGCTCGATCCACGAAGGCATCCCGGTTGCCACCGAGAAGCTGGACGCATGCGTCGAGTTCTACACCAGGGTGCTGGACCTCAAGCTGTTGCCGCGCCCCAAGGCGCTGGACGATCTCGGCCCCGGCGCATGGCTGGGCGACGAGAACGACAACGTCCAGTTCCACCTGATCGCCAACGACGTCGCGCTCAAGCCCGGGGAAGACGCGAACATCGAACCCGCCGGCCGCCACACCGCGTGGCGCATCGGCGACGTCGAAGCCTTCCGCGGCCGGATGCGCGCGCTCGGAATCCATTTCGAGGAAATCTCGAACCTGCTCGGCGAGCCCCAGCTGTTCGTCACCGACCCGCAGGGCCACACCTGGGAGTTCCAGGGCCCGCCCGGCTCCCGGTAGCCCGGCGCAAGCCCTCGGCTGCTGGCTCCGAGCCGGGTTCCGCCTAGAAAAACGGGTCCGTCGGGGGACCGCCTAGGGTTACCTGACCGTACATCGCCGCCGTCACGTCCCAGTTGTTGGCGATCTGGCCCGCGACGGCGTGAAGGTCGCGATAGGCGCGTTGAACCGGGTTGCTTTCGTACAAGCCCTTGCCGCCCATCGACTTGAACAGATGCTCGACCGCCCGTGTCGCCATGACGATGGAATAGCCCTGATCGCGGCGGCTGCGCACACGGTGGGCCATGTCGAGGGGGACGCCGTCGGTGATCTTGTCGATGGTCTCGCGGATCGAGCGCTTGTAGAGCAACTCCGCCGCGTCGGTCAACGCCGCCGCCTCGGCGAGGTGGAGGTGGATCGGGCGCATTTCCGAGATCTTTTCGTTGCCGAACACGCTGGTCCGCTCGCTCATCCGCTCGACATAGGCCTCCAGCGCGCCGCGCGCGATGCCGGTTGCAGGCGAGGAGATGCAGAACGGGAACACCGCCCAGATCGGCGCGCGATAGATCGCGCCGTCGTGCAACTTGGAGCCCGGCGTCTCGCCGCTCACGCAGTCGGCGAAGGGGAGGATCCGGTGCGCCGGCAGGAACGCGTCCTCCACCGCGAGGCTCTTGCTGCCGGTCCCGCAGAGGCCCATCACGTGCCAGTCGTCGATCACCTCGTAGTCGCTCCTGGGCACCAGCACAAAGCGGATGTCGGGATGCGGCGGATCGCCCACCATGCCGAACATGGCGCCGAGGATCGCCCATTCCGAGTTATCGACGCCGCTCGAAAACGACCACTTTCCGGAGAACCGGAAACCTTCGCCATCGGGCGTCGCCTTGCCGCCCGGCATGAAGCTCGAGGCGACGAGCGTCTTGCCGCCGTCCCAGACATCGTGCTGGGCCTGCTCGGGAAACAAGGCGACCAGGAGATCGTGGACGTTGATCACCGCGCACACCCAGGCGGTCGAGCCGTCGCCGCGGCCGAGCTCCAGCATCGCTTCCATGCAGGCGTCGAAGCGGATTTCCTCGCCGCCGAACGCCCTGGGCTTAAGGATTTCGAACAGGCCGGCCGAACGCAGATCGGCGATGCTCTCGTCGGGCACCCGCCGGAGCCGGCTGGTCTCCTCCGCCCGTTCGCGCACCCAGGGAAGGACGGACCGCGCCCTCTCCGCCAGCTCGTCGCGAATTGCCTGAGGCTCTGTCATGTTTCCCTCCCTCGATCCGTCATCGGCAGCGATACTTGCGCCAGCCGGCTTCTGACCCTCATAGTATCCACAGAATCGGATATTTCCCGAGCGGATCCGTAGCGGGAGGGCCTGGGGATGGCGGGCTTCGGGATCGGACAGGCCGTGCGCCGCACGGAGGACTTGAGGTTCCTGACCGGCGGTGGGCGGTATGTCTCCGACCTCACTCTACCCCGCCAATGCCATGGCGTTCAGGTTCTCTCGCCGCACGCGCACGCCCGCATCCGGAGCATCGACACCGAAGCGGCAAGCGCCGCGCCGGGCGTCGTATGCGTGCTGACCGGCGCCGACGCGGTATCCGACGGCGTGGGCGGTATCCCGCCTTATTTCATGCCCGACGCCTGGGGCGGACCCGACGCCTTCGGCACGGTGCGCCCGATCCTGCTCGCCGACAGGGTGCGCTGCGTCGGCGATCGGGTGGCCTTCGTCGTTGCCGAGACCGAGGCCGGGGCCCGCGCGGCCGCGGAGATGATCCACGTCGATTACGAGCCGCTCGACGCGGTGGTCGATGTCGAGGACGCCGCCCGCCCTGACGCGCCGCACGTGTGGGACGACTGCCCGGACGGGAACGTCGCGGTGACGATCGCGATGGGCGACAGGGCGGCGACGGACGCGGCCTTCGCCGAGGCGGAACACGTCGTCGAGCTCCGGCTCGAAAACAACCGGTTGGCGCCTAACGCCATCGAGCCGCGCTGCGCGATCGGCGAATACAGCGCGTTCACCGACAGCTACACGCTGTATTCCAGCGGCCAGGGTCCGCACGCGCTGAGGACCGAGCTGGCGAATGACGTGCTCGGGGTGCCGGAATCCAAGATCAGGGTCGTCTGCCCCGACGTGGGCGGCGGTTTCGGCATGAAGGCAAACCTTTATCCGGAGGACGCGCTGACGCTCTGGGCGTCGCGCCGTTGCGGCCGCCCGGTCAAGTGGACGGGAACCCGGAGCGAGGCCCTGTTGCTGGACACCCACGGCCGAGATCAGGTGGTCCGCGGCGCGCTCGCCCTTGACGGGGACGGCAGGATCCTCGCGATTCGCGCGTACGCGCATCACGCTCTCGGCGCCTATTACTGGGGCGCGATAACGGCGCCGCTGTTCTTCTCGCTGATGTTCGTGCCCAGTGTCTACGACGTGCAGACTGTCGACCTCAGCACCAGCGCCGTTTTCACGAACACCGCGGCGACCTCGGTCTATCGCGGCGCGGGCCGGCCCGAGGCGATTTATCTGATCGAGCGTCTGGTCGAGCGCGCCGCTCGGGAGCTGGGGATCGGGCCGGACGAGTTGCGCCGCCGCAACCTGATCCCAACCGACGCGCTGCCCTACCACACGCCGACGCACCACAACTACGACAGCGGCGACTTCGCCGGACTGATGGACCGCTGCATGGCGCTTGCGGACTGGTCCGGCTTCGCCGCGCGCCGCGCCGACAGTGAGCGCGCGGGCAGGCTGCGCGGCCGCGCGGTGACGCCCTATATCGAGCTCGGCGGGGTGTTCAACGAGCGGATGGAGATCCGCTTCGATCCCGGCGGGACCCTGACCATCGTCGCCGGTACCCATTCCCACGGCCAGGGTCACGAGACGGCGTTCGCGCAGCTGGTCGCCGAGTGGCTGGGCGTGCCGTTCGATACGGTACGCTACGTCCAGGGCGACACCGACCAGGTGGCATTCGGCCGCGGAACCTTCGCCGCGCGGAGCTCGATGGTAGGCGGCGCCGCGCTCCGCGCCGCCGCCGACGGGATCATCGCCAGGGGCAAGCTCATGGCGGCGGCGCTGCTGGAAACGTCGGCTGACGACATCGAGTTCGCGGACGGGGCATTCACCGTCGTCGGCACCGACAGGTCGATGACGATGTCCGAGGTGGCCCGGATGTTCTACGCGCCCGCCGGCCCCGTGGTCGAGCTCGGTCTCGGGCTCGAGGCGGCGGGGAGCTACGCCGGGGTGCCGGGGGGCGCGCCCAACTATCCGAACGGCTGCCAGATCTGCGAGGTCGAGGTCGACCCGGAGACCGGCCGGGTCGACCTCGACCGTCTGACCGCGGTCGACGATCTGGGCCGCGTCATCAACCCGATGATCTGCGACGGACAGATCCAGGGCGGCATCGCCCAGGGGGTCGGGCAGGCCCTTACCGAGAAGGTGGTCTACGACCGGAGTTCCGGCCAGCTGCTGACCGGCGGGCTGCTAGACTACTGCCTGCCGCGCGCGGACGACCTTCCAGGGGTCGTCTCGGAGCTCGTCGAGATCCCGGCGAAGACCAACCCGCTGGGCGTCAAGGGGATCGGCGAGTCCGGGACCATCGGGGCGCCGCCCACGGTGGTGAACGCGATCCTCGATGCGCTGGCGCCGCTCGGGGTCGACGAGATTCAGATGCCGGCGACGCCCGAGCGTGTCTGGCAGGCCATTCGGGCCGCCGGCGCCACGACCGATAGTTCGAGCGAAGCGTGACGTATCCGAACCGGGAGATCACGACATGATGAGAACAACCGTGCTCGGCATCGTTGGGGTTTTGGCGGTATCGCCGGCCCTGGCCGATGCCATGAAGATCAAGTTCGCGTCGCCCAGCCCGCCGAAGGCGCATCTCAACGTGCAGGTCTTCGCGCCCTGGACCAAGGAGGTGAGCGAGGGCTCGTCCGGAACGCTCCAGGTGGAGCTGGTGGCGGGCCACATTCTCGCCAGCCACCGCAACGTATTCGACCGCGTCAGACAGAACGTCGCCCAGATCGGCTGGGGTCTCCAGGGGCTGGTGCCGGGCCAGTTTCCCCGGTCCAACGTGGTCGAGGTGCCCGGCGTGTTCGACACCTCGACGGAGAGCTCGATCGCCTTCTGGCGGCTGCTGGAAAAGGGGCTTCTGGGAGACGAATACAAGGACGTCAAGCCGCTCGCCATCTTCAGCTTTCCGCCGAATTCGATCCATGCCAGGGAGCCGATCGCCACGATCGACGACCTGAAGGGAAAGAAGTTCGCGGTGGCAGGCAAGCTCCGAGGCGAGATGATCGCGGCCCTCGGCGGCGTGCCGATCTCCCTCGCGCCGCCGGAATACTACCAGAGCGTCAACCGCGGGCTGGTCGCCGGGTTTTTGATCCCGTGGACCGGCGTACCGCCCTACCGCCTCAACGAGGTCAGCAAATTCACCATCGACGGGCCGCTCGGCGGCTCCGCCGGGATGATCTTCATGAACAAGTCGGCCTACGCCAAGTTGCCCGCCGAGGCGCGCCGGTCGGTCGACGAACGATCGGGCGAAGTCCTGGTCCGGCGGTTCTCCGCGTTCTGGGACCGAATCCAGGAGGGCTCGCGCAAGCGGCTCGGCTTCGCCAAGGGGCACAAGACGGTCGCGCCCAAAGGGGCCGAAAAGGAACGCATGATCCAGATGCTCGCCGCCGTCGAAAAGGCCTGGGTTGCACGCACGCCGGGCGGAGAGAAGCTGATGCAGGCATTCCGGGCCGAAGTCGAGAAGGTCCGCTCGGGCAGCTAAATGCCCGCCGGCCTTCGGGTCGTCGAACGCTGGTGCGCCGTGGCGACACGGCGCATCGCCTTTCTAGGCGTGCTCGCGATGCTGGCGATCTCGCTCGCGACCGCGCTCGACATCTCGCTTCGGGCCGCCTTCAACGCCCCGATTTCCGGATTCAATGAAATCGTCGAGGTGTTGATGGCGGTGGCGATCGCCGCCTGTTTTCCCGCGGGGTTCGCCCAGAAGGTGCATCTCAACGTCGATTTCCTGGGGGCGCGCCTGGGCGACGGCGTCCGGGCGTGGCTGGAGGCGCTGGGCGCGCTCCTGCTGCTGTTCCTGTTCGTGTTTCTCGCCTGGCGGCTCGGCGTTGTCGCCGCCGACCTCGCCGCTCAGGGGCGGACGACGATATTGCTGGGCTGGCCGGTCGCGCCCTTCCTGTGGACGGTGAGCGGGTTGTTCGGGCTGGGCGCGCTGGTTCAACTTGTGATGGTGGCGGTCGGCTTCGAAGCCGCGGCCGGCCGGCGGACGGGCGGGGCATCGGGCCGAACGGTCGCGATCGCCACGGTTGGAACGATCGTCCTCATCGCCGTCGCTGTCACACGGCTCGACTCCATCGTGAGCTGGATCGCTCCGGCGATGCCCACAGACGCGGTCGTCCTATCGGCGGTCCTGTTCGCGGTCGTGTGGATGTTGATCCTGCTCCTCGTCCCAGTGGCCGCGGCGATGGGTCTGATCGGCCTCGTGGGCGCGGCGATGGTGCTGGGCACCGAGCCCGCGCTCGTCGTGCTCGGGACCGAGGCGCTCGAGTTCCTGACCAACATCAACCTCGCCGTCCTGCCGCTGTTTCTCATGATGGGCAGCTTCGCCTCCGTCGCCGGGCTCTCGAGCGACATCTACGGCCTCGCCCATGCAGTCGTGGGTCATCGCCGCGGCGGGCTGGCGCTGGCGACCATCGGCGGATGCGCGGGATTCGGCGCGCTCACCGGCTCCTCGCTCGCGACCGCGGTCACAATCGGGCGGGTCGCCCTGCCCGAGATGCGGGACCGCGGCTATTCCGCCGGACTGGCGACCGGTTGCGTCGCGGCCGGTGGCACGCTCGGTCAACTGGTACCGCCATCCGCCGCCATCGTGGTGTTCGCGATTCTGGTCGAGGAATCCATCGGACGCCTGTTCATCGGCGCGCTGATCCCGGCGCTGGTCGCCATCGCACTCTACATGATCACCGTTGCCGTGGTGGCCCGCCTCTCGCCGGACTCCGCGCCCGATGCTGGCCGGGCGGAACGGGGCGCGCTGTGGGCGGCGCTGCGTCGAAGCTCGCTCGCTCTCCTGCTATTCGGCGTCGTCATTGGAGGCATATACGGCGGCATCTTCACCGCGACCGAAGCCGCCGCCGTTGGCGCCGGCGGAGCATTTCTCATCGCGCTCGCGCGCGGACGGCTCGGCGGCGGTGCGTTCTGGCAGGTGATGGGCGAGACCACCGCGACGACGGCGATGATCTACGTGCTGATCCTCGGCGCGGTGACATTTTCGTTCTTCGTCGGCGCCGCCGGGATGCCCAACGCGCTCGCCGCCTTCGTCGAATCGCTGGGACTCTCGCGCTACGGCGTGATCGTGCTCCTGCTCGCGATCTATCTCCTGCTCGGCGCCATCATGGACCCGTTCGCGATGATGGTGATCACGGTGCCGATTGTCACCCCGCTGGTCACGGGCCTCGGTTTCGACATCGTCTGGTGGGGGATCGTGATGGTCTCCGTCGTCGAGACCGGCCTGATCACGCCGCCCTTCGGCATTAACGTCTTCGTCCTGAAGGGCGTCGCGCCCGACGTGCCGCTTTCGACCGTGTTCCGCGGGGTGCTCCCGTTCGTGACCGCCGACATCGTGAGGCTAGCGATCCTGGTCGCCTTTCCCGCGCTCGTATTGTGGCTGCCGTCGACGATGGTGAACTGAGAGACCGGGCTTTCGGGAGGACAGAAACCATGACCGTAATCGGCGTTCAGGAGATCACTTACGGGGTCGACGATGTCGCGGCTTGCGTGCGCTTCCACGAAGACTTCGGACTGCCCAAGGCCGATCAAGGCGAATGGGGAGCGGATTTCGTACTCGATGAAGGGTCGATCGTGCGGGTACGGTCCGGCGACGACCCGGAACTGCCCGCACGCTGGTCGGAACGGCCGGGAGTCCGCGAGGTAATCTGGGGTGTCGACGGCGAGACGGCGCTCGCAACCATTGAGACGAACCTGCGCTCGGACCGGACCGTCGCGCGTGGCAGCGACGGTACGGTCAGGACGGTCGACGATCAGGGCATAGCGATCGGCTTCCGAGTCTTCGACAGGAAGCCGCCGCTTTACGACGACGACCGGCACAACAATGCCGCGAACGTTAACCGCTGGAATAAGCACCGCAAGTGGTTCAAGCGTGCCGAACCCAAGCTGATCAACCACGCCGTTTTCGGAGTGCCCGACGTCGACGCCGCAGTCGACTTCTATGTGAATCGGCTCGGCTTTCGCCTCACCGACATCTCCCGGGGGCTCGGCGTATTCCTCCGTTGCGACGGACGACACGAGCACCACAACCTGTTCTTTCTCAAATGCGAATTCCTGCAGGCTGCCGGGCCCTGCTGGCACCATGTGTGTTACGGAGTCGAGAACATCGACGAGATCATGGCCGGCGCCAACCATCTTCAGAAGCTGGGCTACGAAAGCCCCGAAGGAATCGGTCGCCACCGCATAGCGTCCGCATTGTTCTACTACGTCGACAACCCGGGCGGCGGAACGTCGGAATACGGCGCCGATACCGACCATTTGGACGACGATTGGAAACCTAGGCTGTGGGAGCCGATGTTCGGCAACTTCTTCTGGGTGGGCCGCTGGCCCGAGTGGGCGGCTACGGATATCGAATGGAACGTCCGCGTGCTCGACGACCCCATCCCGAGCTTCAGCACGCTGAGCGAGGCGGCCGAGTAAGGGGGAAAGGGCTGTGACCGGTATTCGAAGAGTCCTGATCGCCGGCGCCGGAATCGGCGGACTCACCCTGGCTGCCGGGCTGATGCGCCGCGGCATCGAGGCCGAGATCGTGGAGATCAGCAACGACCTGACGGTCCAGGGTGTAGGCATCGCACTCCAAGGGCCGACCCTGCGTGCGCTGAATGTTATCGGCGTGATCGATGACTGCGTTGCGGTGGGCTTCGGCATCACCCAGCTGGTGGTGGGCGATGTCGACTGCAACGTGACCGACCGAGTGGCGATGCCCCGCCTTCTCGGCGAGGCGTATCCCGCCGTGCTCGGGATCATGCGCCCCGACTTCCAGGAGATCCTGCTGCGATCGGCCCGCAAGGCCGGTGTCTCGATCCGCGCCGGCATCACGATCGAGTCGCTCGACCAGGACGAGCACGGCGTCGAAGTCGTGCTGAGCGACGGCGCCGCGGGTCGCTGGGATCTGGTCGTGGGCGCCGATGGGATCGCCTCGAGGATCCGAACGTCGATATTCGACTCTGGCCTCGTGCCCGTGGCGACCGGTCAGGCGGTCTGGCGCGCGACGCTCGACCGGCCACCCGAAGTGGACAATCTGATGATGTTCTACGGGCCGCGCAACAAGGCGGGCTTCAATCCGGTATCCGCGCGCGAGATGTACGTGTTCCTGGTGCAAAACCCGCCCAACCCCGCGCGGCTCGCGGCGGCAGAGCTTCCGGATGTCCTGCGGGGCCAGCTCAGCGACTTCGGCGGCATCATGGGGGAGGCCCGCGAGGGCATAGAGGATCCCGCGAAGATCCTGTACCGCCCCGTGGAGGTCGTCCTCGCGCCCGCCCCCTGGTATCGGGGCCGGGTGGTCCTCATCGGCGACGCCGCGCATGCGACGACGCCGCATCTCGCCAGCGGCGCAGGCATGGCGATAGAGGATGCGATCGTACTTTCCGAGGAGGTGGCCACGCGGGAAAAACCGGATGACGCCCTAGAAGGGTTCATGCGGCGGCGCTACGACCGCTCGCGGATGGTCTACCGGAACTCCATCAAACTCGGCGAATGGGAGATGAACCCCCAGGACCCCGACGCCGACCCGGTCGGCCTTTCGCGGGAGAGCATCGGCCTGCTCGCCCAGCCGTTATAGGTGGACGCCCTTGTCGGTCCGGGAGAGATCCGACCGATGCGTGGCAAGGTCGGGGCGAAAATCTGTCCGGGTTCCAGGTTGGGACGAAACTGCGCTAGGGTCGCGGGAGGCGTGGGCGTTCGGGCCGATCCGATCGGATCGCGCGCACGGCCGCCGGGGGCACCGGTGACGGAAATGGATGTCAAGAAGTCCTTCGTCGAGATCTGCGACTGCCGCGTTCTGCTGCGCCGCGCCGGGACCGGACACCCGGTTCTGTTCCTGCACGGCGCGGGCGGCGTGCCGCAATGGGAGCCCTTCTTCGACCGGCTGGCCGAGCGGTTCCACCTCGTCGTGCCCGACCATCCGAGCTTCGGGCGCTCCGCGACGCCCGACTGGCTCGACGAGATGGGGGATCTGGGCTTCTTCTATCTCGAATTCCTGAGAGCGCTCGACCTCGAAGGCGTCCACGTTGTCGGTCATTCGCTGGGAGGCTGGATCGCGCTGGAGGCGGCGGTGCGCTCGACGGCGCGGATCGGGACGCTGAGCCTGATCGCCTCGGCCGGCATACGCATCCCGGGCGTGCCCGCGGCCAATATCTTCTTCATGGACCGCGCCCAGCTGGCCCATGCGCTCTTCGCCGATCGCGGGCTGTCCGAGGCGATGCTGGCCAGCGAGCCGACGCCCGCGCAGATCGACGAGATGGTGACCAACAGCGTGGCGACCGCGCGGCTCGCTTGGCACCCGCGCCTGTTCAACCCCGCTCTGCGCAAGTGGCTGCGGCGCATCGACGTACCGACGCATATCGTCTGGGGCGAGGACGACAAGATCATCGCGCCCGCCTACGCGACCGAATTCTCCCGGCTCATCGAAGGCGCGGCGACGACGATGGTGCCGCACGCCGGGCACATGGTGCATGTCGAAGCGCCGGATGCGGTGACGGCCGCGCTGGAAGACTTCATCGGCGGCAACGCCTGATTGAGGAGACCGGTCATGCAAGTCATGATGTTCCACCTCATGCCCTATCCCGGCCTGCCCGACGAGGTGACCTCGGCCCATGACAGCTATTGGGTGACCTTGCCCAACAGCCAGTACGACCGCGAGGTCGGCCACGGCATCTACAACCGTTATCTCGACGAGCTCGAACTCTGCGCCGAGCTGGGCTTCGACGCCGTCGCGGTGAACGAGCATCACCAGACGCCGTACGGGCTGATGCCCTCGCCCATCGTCACCGCGTCTGCGCTCGCAAGGCGCGTCGGCGAGCATTGCCGGATCGCCATCTTCGGCAGCGGGTTCTGCCTGCGCGAGCACCCGCTGACCCTGGCCGAAGAGCACGCGATGATCGACACGATCACCGGCGGACGGATGATCTCCGGGTTCGTCCGCGGCGTTGGAGCGGAGTACACCTCCTTCGGCGTGAACCCGGTCCACTCGCACGAACGGCACATCGAGGCGCACGACCTCGTCGTGCGGGCATGGTCGAACCCGGGACCCTTCGCCTTCGAGGGCAAGCATTACCACCTCGAATACGTCAACATCTGGCCGCGCCCGTACCAGCAGCCGCATCCACCGATCTGGTGCCCCTCGCAGGGCTCGTCGGAGACCATCGAGTGGGCGGCGCATCCCGACCGCAAATACGTGTATCTGCAGAACTTCAACCCGCGGGCCGCGGCGGTGAAGTATCTCAACTACTACCGCGAGGTGGCGCAACGCCTCTACGGCTACGAGGCCGCGTCGAGCCAGCTCGCCTGGGGCGCTCCGGTCTATGTCGCCGAGACCGACGAGCAGGCCATCGACGAAGCGCGCGAGCCTCTCGAATACCTCTTCAACAAGGCTTTCAAGATGCCGGGCGGCATGTTCTTCCCACCCGGCTACACCTCGCCCGCCTCGATGCGCCAGATCGTCGCCGCCAAGAGCTCCATCATGTCGGCCGGCCGGACGGTCGAGACTCTTGCCAATGTGGGCCTCGCCGTCATCGGCAGCCCCGAGACGGTGCGCGAGCGGCTGATCCAATGCCACGCGGAGCTCGGTTTCCACGCCTTCGTCGCGCTGCTTCACTTCGGCACCATGTCGGCGGAAAAGACCGAAAAGAACATCCGCCTCTTCGCGAGCGAGGTGATGCCCGCGATCCAGGCGCTGGACGACCGGCACTACGCGGGCTTCGAGATGCCGAAGGCCGGCCGGTCGAGCTACGCCGCGGAATGAGGCGGCGGGGCAACGTGCCGCCACGCCCGCTCAGGCCGGCGCGGAGCCTGTTTGCCGTCGACGACACGCACCGGGCCCGGAGTTGCAAGAATGGGCATGCCGACCATCGGAGTCTACGTGCTGGTCTCGGCGCTGGTCGCGCCCGCGATGATCGAGGTCGGCGCCATCGACACGGCTTGCGCCTGTGTGCTCTGTGTGCCCGGCAGGGCCGTCCCGGCTGCCACGGCGCCGCTCGCCGCGGTTGTCTTCGGGAAACCCCTGCGCGACGATGGACAGTCTTGCCGTTGACCCGTGTCGCACCGCGCGCGCATCCAAAATCCCTGCCCATTACGCCTTGTCGTCGGAAAACGCGATCAGGTCGCCGAATTAGGACGATCCTAGCCCTTCCCGACGACACAGCAACGAGTCGCGCCGCCCGGTGTTGCGCCCCGGTTGCCTGATAACCCGGGACGCGGACGCTCTCTCCCAGCGCAGCGCCAACCATGACCGGAGTACGAAGTCCGGGCCCGCGCCAATCCCGCGCTGCCGATCGCCGCTGACACTGAATTTTGTAGCGTCGAGTTTCCGCGGATAGAATGATGACCAGGAGCGGCGCATCGCCAAAGTCAACCCGCTTGTCCCAAAGCCTGCTTCTTTCGCGTGGGGACGTCGAAGCCGGAGAGAGAAATGTTGCGCGCGACCGACGGCGTTATGCTCGCCACCGCCCTGATCGGCTCGCTGCCGCGGCCGGAATGGTTTACCGAGAATCTGGGCCAACGCTCGTTCCTGCAGGCGATGGTGGATGCCCGCTATCGCGAGCAGTACACCGACGCGGTCGGCGTTTACGTCAAGGATCAGGAAGCCGCTGGGCTTGACATCCTGACCGACGGCGATGCCCATTTCGACAACGAGGTTGGCGGGCGCAGCTGGGCCGGCTATTCGCTCTTTCACATGGATGGGTTCGAAAAGGGCGTGCCCAGCCCCGCGACCTACAAGGTGGGCGGGGTCGGCTTTCCGATGGGCCACGTGCTGCACGATTATCTGGAGGCGAACGTGGTGCCGAGGATCGTCGGTCCCGTCGGTCCAGGCGATCTGCAATACACCTCGATGTGGAAAGCCGCCCAGCGCATGACCCGTAAGCCGGTGAAGTTCGGCACCATCGTGCCCGAAATCCTGGCCGCGTCGGTGGAGGATGACTACTACACCGATCCGGTCGAGCGCGTCTTCGCCCTGAGCGCGGCCCTGAACGAGGAGCTCAACGCGCTCGCCGACGCGGGCTGCCCAGTGATCCAGCTGGAAGAGCCGCAGATCCACATGACGCCAGCGCGCGGGCCCGCCTTCGGCAAGCTCGGCATGGCCGAGCTGGTTGAGGTCTTCGACAGGACCGTCGCGGGCCTGCGCGACAAGACCGAGGTGTGGTGCCACACCTGCTGGGGCAATCCGTCGCAACAGCGAATGTTCCGCGATGTGCAGAGCTACGCGCCCTCGCTGGAATATCTCAACCGGGTCGACGCAGACGTGATCACCTTCGAGTCCTGCAGCTCGGGCCATATCGACCTGGAGGCGATCGGCGAGCGGATCGCGGACAAGAAGATCGCGATCGGCATGATCGACCACCACACGCTACAGGTCGAACGGCCCGACGAAATCGCCGAGAATATCCGCGAAGCGCTGAAATACATTCCGGTCGAGCGGCTGATCCTGTGCTCTGATTGCGGCATGGGCCGCGAAGGCATGAGCCGGCGGCACGCGCGCTACAAGATGGTCTCGCTGGTGCTCGGCACCAACATTGTGCGCCGGGAGCTGGGCCTGCCGGAAGCCGACTGCCTCGCCGCCGACGAGCGCTATTCCTTGCTGGTCACGGAGTAGGTCGCGGGATCCGGCACCCCCCTAATTTCGGATCGTCGTCTCCGGCAACAGGAGCGCGGGGGAGAAGGGCGCGATCATTGGCGCGGCGGACGGGTGCAATGCGCTGCGTTTAAATGGTTCGACCGGTTGACAAGACCCGATAGAGCCCGCCTTGAGCTATGCCGAGCCGGGATTCTCTCCAAACTCACGGTCCGACATGGAGGGCAAGTCGATCGACGCGGATCGATCACAGACTTTGGCGGAACGACGACCGCTGACAATTGGAGACTGCTTCGGACTGGATGTGGATGTGACACGGCGCTTGTCGCATGGGATTGACGCCGATTGGCGCGGGAACTGTCGATTGCCCTCACCCGACTCGGGTTGACATCGTGATACGACCCGCCGCTGAGGAATGTCCGCCGCAATGCTTCCTGCGGTATATGACGCGCCGGTGCACACGCCCCCGCCGCCGAAGGATCGGGGGTAAACGGGTCCGGGCGCGACGGGCTCTATCGTAGTCTGTTCCTAGGGGCTGACGGTCCAACCCGACGCCACTCCGTTCCGGCGGTGCACACCGCCTCCGACACGGAGATCCACGTGATCCCGATTGCACTCCGTCACTCCAGCTTGCTGTGGGTGCCGTCGCAATAGGGCTTGCTGCCGGACCGCTTGCATCCGCAGAAATAGACCATTTCAGACTTTTCCGCGGTGAACACGACCGGCGCGATACCCGGCGCCGAGGTGTGCGAGCCGTCACAGAACGGCTGGTAGCTGCTCAGCCCGCAGGCGCACCAAGCGTAGCGATAGGTTCCCTTGAGCTCGATCTCGTAGGGACCCTTCTGCGCAATGACGGGTTCGGTCATCGGAATCCTCCTGGTACACCGGGCGGTATCGTGCGTGGGACAACCGTACTATCATTTTTGCGCCTAAGGCAGTGCGCGCGGATTCATCGCCCATAGGGAACGGGAGGGAGACGATGCCATCAAAGGCACAATTCAACGCCGATCCGGACAAGCAGGTGGTGATGCATACCGAGGACATGGAGTGGGAAGCCACCAGCGTCCCAGGCGTGTCGCAAAAACTGCTGGAACGCGTCGTCGATACCGAGAAAGGGCGCGAGACGGCACTGCTCCGCCTCGATCCGGGCACGACGCTGGAGACAGAGGTGCTGGCTGAACGGCTCGATCTCTTCGTCGTCGAGGGGGACTACGCCGACGGCATGGGCGAATACGGGCGGCGGACCTTCGTGCGTCATCAGCCGGGAACCGCCCACACCCCGTCCACACGGAACGGCTGCGTGCTCTACGTCAAACGCCGCAACCCGATCCGGGAGAAGGACGATCCGATCCTGATCGACACAGAGACCGTCGAGTGGACCGCCTTTCCCCATCGCGGAGCGGACGTGGTCCACTTCTATCGCGACCCGCACGGCATCGAAACCGCGCGCTACGGCAAGGTCTATCCGGACAAGCGGCTTCCGTCGCACGACCACGCCATGGGGGAGGAAACCCTGGTGGTCGACGGCGAGCTCAAGGACGAATTCGGGGTCTACGGACCGGGCACCTGGTTCCGCTTCCCGATCGGCCTCGCACATGCTCCCTACACCGAAGACAAGCCGTGCTTCATGTTGATCCGCGAGGGAGACCTGGTCTGGTAGACTGGGCCACCGGCGCAACGCCGCAATTGGGAGGCGAAAAGATGAAGAGATTCCGCAGTTTCAGCCTGGCCGTCGCGTTAATGACGATTTCCGCGACCGGCACATCGGCGGCCGACTTCACGATGAAGATCGGGCTCGGCACCTTCAAGGACGTGCAGCACCAGTGGGCGGATTGGATGGCGGAGAAAATCGAGGCGGACTCCAAGGGCCGCATCGACGTCCAGGTGTTCCCGCGCAGCCAGCTGGGCAACATCTTCCGCATGGTCGAAGGCGTGCAGATCGGCACCATCGAATGCCTCGTCGCCCCGATGGATTTCTACGCCGGTATCGACCCGCGCTTCGGCATCTTCTCTACGCCTGTCCTGTTCAAGAACAAGGCGAACGCCGCCAAGGCGCTGATCGATCCGGAACTCAACAAGGAGATTCGGATGATCGGGACGGAACGCGGCAACATCGTCCCGGTATCCGTGTTCACCCACTCCACGGCGCATTACTTCGGCAAGAAGCCGATCCGCCGGCTCGCCGATTTCAAAGGCCTGAAGCTGCGCGTGAACGCGACCGACGCGGAGCGCGAGAAGATGAAACGCTTCGGCGCGACCGCGGTGCCGATGCCGCTCTCGGAAGTCGTGCCTTCCCTGCAGCGCGGCGTGATCGACGGCACGATGAGCGGCATGGTCGTCTACGTGGTCTTCAAGTTCAACCAGATCGGCAAGGTGCTGACCCAGACCGACGACACGCTGATCCTGTCGGCCGGGATCGTCAGCAAGGCCTGGCTCGGCAAGCTTCCGGCGGATCTGCGGAAGGTGGTGATCGACGCCGGCGTGGGGCTCCAGCAACGCGCCAGCGAATATTCCGATACCAACGAGCAGGCCATGCTCGCCAGGTGGAAGCAGGGCGGGGGGTCCCTCATCAAGCTGCCGGAAGAGGACCTCACCAAGGTGCGCAGCCTGCTCGCCAGCGTCGGGGAGGACATCACCAAGGGCAAACCCGCGCTCGCCCAGTTTTACAACCGGGTCAAGTCGGTCGCCGCCAAGTATTGATCGGGCGAGGCGTGCGCGGCCGTTCCCGCCGCGCGCACCCCGGAGATAACGGACCGCCGATGACGGACCCGGATCCCGGCACGCGGCGCGACGGAACACGCCGGCGTCGGGTCCTCGGCGTCGCCTTCGATTCGGTGCCGAAAGGGATCGCAGGCAGTCTGATCCTCGCCGGCGTCGCGATCATCTTCGCCAACGTCGTCAGCCGCTACCTGTTCTCGGCGGCTATCTTCTGGGCCGAGGAAATCCTCGTCTTCATGGTGGTGGCGCTGGTCGCCGTATCGGCGATCGCGGTCAGCTTCAACGGCGCCCATCTTAGCATGGACCTCCTGCTCGCGCGGGCGCGCGGACGGCTAAAGCGCCTGATCGACAGCGCTATCGTGCTGGTATTCGTCGCCTGCTGCGGCTTCGTGGTCGTCCAGTCGGTCGAGATGGTTGCCGCCTTTCGCCGGACCGGCACGGTCAGCATCGCCGCGGGCGTGCCGCTGGTGGTGCCGCACACCGTCCTGCTGATCGGATTCGCGCTGATGATCGTCGCCGTTCTGGCGCGCGTCCTCGCGGGGTTCCGCGCTCCGCCGCAAAACGAGGAGGACGGGACGTGGCGTGGGTGATGGTCGGCCTGCCGGTGGCGCTGCTGCTGCTCGGCTTTCCGATCTTCCTGATCCTGCTGACCACGTCCGCGATCGTGCTGGTCTTCTTCGTCGACGTGCCGACGACGCTGATCCATCAGCAAATGTTCGCCTCGATCGACAAGTTCGCGCTGCTCGCCGTGCCGTTCTTCATATTCGCCGGCGACCTGATGACGCGGGGCGGCGTATCGGCCCGGCTGATCGACTGGGTGAACTCGATCATCGGAGGCGTGCGCGGCAGCCTGCCGCTCACCGCACTGGGAACGGCGACGATCTTCGGCGCGATCTCGGGGTCGACGGGCGCCACCGTCGCCGCGGTCGGCACGCTGACCTACAAGCCGCTTCGCAAGGCGGGCTACGACGCCCGCTTCGCCTCCGGCATGCTGACCTCGGCGGGGGCGATCGCCAACATCATCCCGCCCTCGATCGCCATGATCCTCTACGGCTTCGCGACCGAGACCTCGGTGGTCCAGCTCTTCGCCGCCGGGATCGTGCCGGGTCTCGTGCTCGCCGCCGCGTTCGGGACCTACATCTACTTTTACGTGGGACGGACCGGCATCCCGACGGCGGGCGCCGTCACCTGGCGGGGATTCAGGCGCGCCACCGCCCGCTCCGGGTGGGCGTTGGGGGCGCCGGTGATCATCCTGGGCGGCATCTACGCCGGGGTATTCTCGCCGACCGAAGCCGCGGGCGTCGCCTGCGTCTACGCCATATTCGTGACCATGGCGGTCTACCGCGAGATCGCGCCGGGCGAGTTGTTCCGGACCGCGGCCAATTCGGCCTTTCTTACCGGCCAGGTCTTCATCATCGTCGCGGCCGCTGGCGTCTATTCCTGGTTGCTCACGGTGACCGGCGTCGCCACGGCCGCGACCGACTACATCGCCGGGCTCGGCATGCCGCAATGGATGCTGCTGCTGGTCCTCAACCTGTTCATGCTGTTCGTCGGCACGGTGCTCGACACGGCCTCGGCGATCCTCGTGCTAACGCCCCTGCTCGCCGACATCGCGCTCGCCGTCGGGGTGCACCCGGTCCATTTCGGCATCATCGCCGTCGTGAACCTCACCATCGGGACCTTCACGCCGCCCTTCGGCCTCAACATCTTCGTAGGCCAGGCGGTGTTCCGGGTACCGCTTGCCACGCTCTATCCCGGGCTGATGCCGTTCATCGCGCTCGCCATCGGGGCGCTGATGCTCATCACCTACGTGCCCGACCTTTCGCTCTGGATACTGGAATTCATTTAGCTTTCCTGTGACGTTCCGCATCCCTGCCCGCGGCAGAGCGAGCGTCGGCTTTCGAACCATGCCTATTCTCTATGGTATCCCCATATCGAACGAGGGCGAGGCCTCCGACCACGGGACTTCCACTTTATCTTTGGAAATCAGCGAGATGGATGGTGGGCGCACTGAGACGCGAACCTTGGCCCCGATCATTAAGTGTCTTTGTCATGTTCGGGGGTGTGGTTCCAGGATCCGGCTACAATGAGAGCCGGCGCTTGGGCGATAGATGATTGCGGAATAGGTGCCTGGCTACGCGGACCTCAGCGAATCGCCTCGACAGGTTGTGAAGGCCGAAGATCGGGTTTCAGGGGCCAAACCCGGTTCAAGAATTCCGACAAGTGCGGCGCCCAGAGATGCGGGAGCAGCGTGGAATAATGCCCGTTGGTCCCGGCGTCCGCCGGGACGAGGACATACTTGGCGCCGGCGATCCTAGCGATGGCGGGCTCCATGGTATCCAGTTGGGGTGGATTGAGTTCATCGTCCTCGAAGTTGATTGCCAGAACCTCCGCCCTGATGCGACCGAGCAGATGGGACGGATCGTAATCCATGGATGCTTCGAGCTGGTAAAGACGGTCATTCGCGTCTCCCTTCCTGGCACGGTCGACCATCTGTCGGTACAGCGCATCGCCTGCGGCGCGCGTCGGTGCCTTTTCCTGCAGGCGCACAACGCTCTGGATGAAGAGCCCGCTCAGCGGCGCGGCAAAGACGTATCGCGAAGGATTCGTCTCGTAGTTCCCGCCGTTCCACTCCGGGTCGTTGCGGATCGCTTCGATGGAAATCCGGCGTTGCATCCAGTTGCGGCCGCTCATGGGCCCGGGCTGCGATGCGATCGGCACCAGGCGTTCGACGAAATCGGGATAGCTCCCGCCATAGAGCCAGGCCAGCATGCCACCCATCGAGATGCCGACAAGAAGCGACAGGCGCTCGATGCCAAGCTGCTGCGTCAGGAGCCGGTGCGTCAAGGTCACCATGTCGTCATAGCGGTAACGGGGAAACCGGGTGCGCAGCCCGTCGCTGGGTTTGCTCGACTTTCCGAAGCCGATCAGGTCAGGGATGATCACATAGCATGTCTCAAGGTCGAGCGGCTGGCCGGGGCGGAAGAGATGGTCCGCCATCGAAGGGTCAAGCCAGGTCTGGCTCGACCCCGTGGTGTTGTGGAACAGCAGCACCGCATTGCCGATCGAGCCGTCTTCGGCAATCCGTGGCTTCCCCAGCGTCTTGTAGTGCAGGCGCAGCTCGTCGAGCATCTCGCCGCTGCCGAACCGGAAATTCTCGATCCGGAAGTCCCGCTCCTGCGGTTCGGGCCAGCGATCCTCGTGTGTCATGGATTCCTCATGAACGGCAATGCTCGGGCCAGCGCGCAGCCGCTTGATCACGGGGCCGTCCGTACCGGACGGCCCCTGTACTTCCGGGCAACCGCAGCGTAACGGGTGCCTGGCTGTGTCGATCCGCCGAAGCTTCGAGCCGCCAAGCGGATAGGCGGTTGTCTCTCCCGATTCCCCGGGCACACCCTGCCGGGGCGTGCATCCCATGCGCATTTGCCGGCGCGGCAGTGCTTGACGAGTGTCGAGATGGGGACAATCGACCCTAATACCCTATATAACTAGTTTTTTGTTGTTAAACAGGGCATGATAGGCCCTCGACTCGACAGGGAAGGTCGATGAGCTATTTCGTCGGCACGGATATCGGCGGCACTTTCACGGACCTCGTCATGTTGTCCGACGCCGGTGAAGTAACGATCGTCAAGTCGCCCACGACGCCCGAAGACCGCACGCAAGGGGTTCTCGACGCGTTCGAAGTGGCGGCGGAACAACTCGCTATCCCGTCGGACGAGTTTATTCGCGATCTCGAATATTTCGCGCACGGCACCACCGCGGCGACCAACGCCTTCATCGAGCGCAAGGGTGCCAAGACTGGGCTGATCACCACGCGCGGCTTTTCCGACGTGCTGGCGATCCAGCGCTGCCAGGCGAGCTGGGCAGGCATGCTGGATCACGAGATCGCGCATTACGCCGCCCGTACCACGCCGATCCCGATCGTCCCGCGCGACCTGATCGAGGAGGTGGACGAACGCGTCGACTACAAGGGGCGGGTCGTGGTTCCGCTCGACGAGAGCCGCGCGCGCGAAGCGGTTCGCCGCCTCGTGGAGCAAGGCGTCGAGGCGATCGCCATCATGCTCCTGTGGTCCTTCCGCAACCCGGAACACGAGCGCCGGCTAGAAGCGATCGTCCGGGGGGTGGCGCCGGAGATGTTCGTGACCCTCTCTTCGACCCTGCTGCCCATTCTCGGCGAGTACGAGCGCGTCTCGACCACGGCCGTCAACTCGTATCTGGGGCCCGTTATCCACCGCTATGTGAGCGGGTTGGAACGGGCGGTTCGTGCGCCCGGCTATGACGGACCGATTTCCATCATGGAGTCGGGAGGCGGCGTGCTGCCCGCGGAGGAGGCGGCGTTCCAGGCCGCCAACCTGCTGACCTCCGGTCCGGCCGGTGGCGTTCTGGCCTCGCAGAAATTGGGCGAGCTCCTCGGAATCGGGAACATCATCACCACCGACATGGGCGGCACCAGCTTCGACGTCGGTCTCATCGTCGACGGCCAGCCGGTGTTGCAGAACGTCCGCGAGGTGGGCCGGTTCCACGTCGCGCTGCCATCGATCCAGGTCACGGCCATTGGCGCGGGCGGAGGATCGATCGCGCGCATCCACGCCGGGCGCCTGACGGTTGGCCCCGAGAGCGCCGGCTCCGTGCCGGGACCGGCCTGCTACGGCCGCGGCGGGGAGGACCCGACGATCACGGATGCCGATGTGGTTCTGGGCATCATCGACGCGGAATACTTCCTCGGCGGCACGATGTCGATCGACCGCGACAAGGCGGAGCGGGCGGTGCGCCGGCATATCGCGGAACCGCTCGGCATGGACGTGCAGGAGGCGGCGGCCGGCATACGCGAGGTCGCCAACAACCAAATGGCCGATCTGCTGCGCCGGGTGACGACCTGGTCGGGCCACGATCCACGGGACTTCACCATCTTCGCCTATGGCGGCGCCGGTGCGACGCATGCCCACCAATACGGCGCCATCGCCGGCATCCGGAGGGTGGTCGTCCCGTCGACAGCGGCCGGCCATTCCGCCTTCGGTGCGGTGACCGCCGACCGCCATCGCTCGTTCTCGCTGGCCTATGGCCACCATACGCCACCCCGCTTCCGGCGTGCCTCGGAGCACGTCGATCTCTCGGAGCTCAACCGCGGGTTCGAACAGCTGGAGGCGCAGTGCCGGGATGCCCTCGGCGCGGACGCCAGGATCGAACGACTCCTCGGCATGCGCTTCCGCCAGCAGGTGCACGAGATCGCGGTGCCGGTCCCGGGGGGAGCGCTTGCGGCACGGAATGTCGACGATGTCGTCGACCGGTTCCAGGAACGGTACGAACGACTCTACGGCGAGGGATCGGCGTTACGGGGATCGGGCGTCGAGTTTACGACGCTCAGGACTGAAGCGTTGGTTCCCGTCGCGCGACGGCGCGCTTCGCCTGGCGCCCTCCGCGGCGGCGCGCCCGAACCCGGGGCGCGCCGTTCGGTGTATTTCTATGGAACCGGCCTTACCGACACGCCGATCTACCGGTCGGAAGGTCTCTGGCCGGGCGCGGCGATCGCGGGTCCCGCGATCGTCGAGCACCCTGACACCACGGTTGTCGTGGGTATCGGCCAGAGGCTCGAGGTCGAGGCCTACGGCAACATGATCATCCATCTTCAGGGCTGAGGGCGGACCGATGGACGACGCTCGGACGCCGGACGCCGAAACCTACTCCTATGACCGCCCCGAGGTGGATCCCGTCACCTTCGAGGTGGTGCGCCACCGTCTGGTCTCCATCAGCGAGGAGCAGGCCGCGACCCTCTCGGCGATTTCCGGCTCTCCGCTGGTCAGCGACGCGACCGACTTCAATACCGGCATCTATCGCGCCAATGGCGAGATCGTGACGCTGGGCAAGAACGTGCTCTACCACGCCGCTTCGGTTGCCGAGATGGTGAAGCACATCATTGCCGACTGCGAACAAGAGCCCGGGTTCAGCCCGGGCGACATGTTCATGGTCAACCACCCCTACAAGGGCGCGCTCCACCCGCCCGACATCGGTCTCGTGGCGCCCGTATTCCACGCTGGCAAACGGATTTGCTGGATCGGGGTGTGTGCGCATCAGATCAGCGTTGGCGGCCAGTTCGGCCCGCAAGCGCGTGACGTACGCGAGGAGGGATTGCTGATCCCGCCTATGAAGGTCGTGGAGAACGGCGCTTTCCGCCACGACATTTTGAACATGGTGCTCGAAAATTCGATGGCGCCCATGAACATGGCGCTCGACTTCCGCGGCTTCCTCGCATCCAACCGAATCGCCCAGCAGCGGCTCGAAGCGACCATCGATCAATACGGGATCGATACCGTTCTGGCGGTGATGGATGGCTCGATCGAGCTCTCGGAGTCGGCGGTGCGCGCTCGGCTGGTCGAGCTGCCGGACGGCGTCTACCGCTCGCAGACCTATCTCGATCACGACGGGCTGGAAAACAAGCTCTATGTCATCGGCCTGGAAATGACCAAGCAGCATGACCGTGTCGTGCTCGACTTCTCCGGCTCGTCCGACCAGGCGCCCACCTTCCTGAACTGCACCCGGTCGGGCCTCCACGCGGGCATCAGAGCCGGAATGCTTCCGGTTGTTGCTTATGACCTGCCGTGGAACGAAGGTGTGTTCCGCCCGTTCGAGGTCGTCGCCCGCCAGGGGTCGATCGTCAACGCCGACTATCCGGCGCCCGTCGGACAGGGACCGATCGGCGCCATGTGGCTGGTGGAGTCGGTCGTCACCGAGGCGCTGTCCAAGATGATGTCGACCAGCGTCAAGTACATCGGTGAGGCTCAGGCCATGCCCAATGGCGGGCCGGACACGTTCGTGCTGATCGGCCGCAACCAGTACGGCGAGCGCAACAGCGGCCAGACGTTGGACCAGGCCCATGTCGGCGGCGGCGCGTACGTGCATCGGGACGGTCTCAGCCCGCAGGGTCACCGGCACATTCCGGCGATCCGGCTCCAGAACATCGAGCGCGCCGAGAACAACAGCCCGATGATGTATCTCTATCGCCGCTTCATCCCGGACACGGCCGGGCCGGGCCGTCGCCGCGGCGGCGCGAGCGTCGGGCACGGCTACATATTGCACGACACGGAACGGATGAATTTCCGCCTCGCAGGTCACTGCTACGAGGCGCCTTCGGGGCTCGGGCTTCACGGAGGTTATCCGGGCGCCTGCAACACGCGCCGGCTGCACAAGGATTCGAACGTGCGCGACCTGATCGGTCGGGGCCACATGCCGCGAACGCCGGAGGAAATCACCGGCGAACTCACCCATTACCCGGCGAAGATCGGGCGACCCGAGATCTTCACCGCGCGCGACGTGCACGAAAACGCGCCCAGCGCCGGTGGCGGCTGGGGCGATCCCATCGAGCGGCCGCCGGCCGAGGTCGCCGCGGACGTGCGCGGCAACTTCGTCTCTCAGGCCGCCGCGGAGCGCCTGTACGGCGTGATCGTCGACCGGAACGGTACGCTCGATGAGCGCCGAACCGAGGCTCGGCGTAAGGCGATGCGCGCCGAGCGGCTGTCCTGGCAGCCGGAGCATCGGCTTGCTGGCGCGCCGCCCGACGACGCCAAGGGCGTAGAGCTTGCCCTGATGGGCGACGGCGCGGCGTTCCATCGGATCGAGGGCACGGCTTGGCTTCGTTGCGGTTGCGGCCATGTTCTGTCGCCCGCCGACGAGAACTGGAAGCGCTACCTGCCGCGCAGCCCGGCCGAGGCCGCCGATCTCGGACCCCGCATCACCCTGCACGAGGAACTCGAGGCGATCCGCTACGCCTGCGGCGGCTGCGGGCGGCTGCACGGCGTCGAAGTCAAGCGGAAGGGCGAGGAACCGCTCTTCGATTGCGAGATCAGGTTCTGAGAGGGAGCGCCGGATGCCCGAACACATTCTTCCCCTGCCGCCCAAATGGGAAAGGGATGTCGACTGCGGCTGGGTGTTGTTCGAAAGCGGCGCCGACGAGATCCGCGGGTATTTCGCGAAGCCGAATGGCGGCACCTACCTTCCGGGGATAGTGATGGTGCACGAGAACCTCGGCATAATCGAGCATCGTCAGGACGTGACGCGCCGACTTGCGAAGGCGGGCTACGCCTGCCTGACGGTCGACCTCTACAGCCGTATCGGCGGGCAGTCGCCGCGTGACTTCTCTTCGCCGCAGGAACGCCGCGTCAAGGCATTCAAGGCAATGCCGGACGAACAGGTCGTTCCCGATCTGGAGGCCGGTCTGAGCTATCTGCGCGGCCGCGACGACGTGGACGGCTCGCGCATCGGCGCCATCGGCTACTGCTCGGGCGGGGGCCAGCTCTACGGCTGGGCCTGCGGCTACGCATCGGAGCTCGCCTGTGCGGTGGTGTTCTACGGCTCCCTCGAGGTCGGGGCCGAGGCGCGTCCCAACGGCGATCCCATCGACCGCATCGCGACCGCGGGCAGGCTGCAATGCCCGATGCAGATCCACCAGGGCAACGCCGACAGGGTGGTGCCGATGGATCGGGCCTACGCGATGGTGGAGGGGCTGAAAGCATCCGGCCAGCCGATCGAGTTTTTCGAATACGACGGTGCGGATCACGCCTATCACGACGACACCCATCCCGCCTATCACGCGGACGCGTCCGAGGTGAGCTGGGCCCGCACACTCGCGTTCTTTGCCCAGCACCTGAAATAGAAAACCCGACGGAAGAACCTTCAGGGATGAAAGGGAAGCAGTCAGATGGCTGAAACGAACATCCGCTCGCGCTACGTCATGGTCAACGGCGTGCGCACGCATTATTCGGAATCGGGCGGCGATGGCCCCGTCCTGCTAGCGTTGCACGGCGGCGGCGCCGGTTCCTCGGGCGTCTCCGGGATGGGGCCGGTCATGGAAAGGCTGGCCGACCGGTACCGCGTCGTTGCGCCGGACAGCATCGGCGGGTTCGGTCTCACCGATACCGAGGCGCCGACGCCCGACGGGCTGTACAGCCGGCTTCAGCACATCGCCGATTTCTGCGACGTGCTCTGCCTCGACAGGTTCACGATTCTCGGCAATTCGCAGGGGGCATGGTGCGCCGCGCAATACGCGATCGAGAACCCGCACCGGATCGAGAAGATGATCCTGGTCTCCTCGCTGACCATAGCCGGGGCGATGAGGATCCGTCAGGAGCCCAACGATGCCTTGCGCGCGCTGGAGGGTTACGACGGAACCCGAGACGGCATGAAGCGTTTGTTGCAGGCCCTGATTATCGATCGGGACCGGATCACCGATGCGCTGATCGACGAACGCCAGGCGGCCGCGACCCGTCCCGGCGCCTGGGAGGCGTTCCAGCGACTCGGCGAGTCGATTCGTGCCCAGCGCGGTGACAGCTTCTATGCCGCACGCAACAACATGGCCGACACGTTGCCGGAAATCACCAAGCGTATTCCGACCATTTTCATCTGGGGCGATTCGGATACCTTCGCGGAACCGGCCACGGGCAGGAAAATCTCGGAGATGCTGCCCGACGTCGCGTTCCACTGGGTGGAAGGCGCCGGTCATCAGGTCCAGACCGACAAGCCGGACGCATCCGCCGGGATAATCCGCGAGTTTCTGGCCTCGTGAGGCGAACCGCGGAGTCTGCGAAATGATCAAGGAGCCGATGCCGTTGTCGGAGAACTCGCCGGGCCGGATGCCGGGCATGGTTCCGGGCGTAAGGGCCGGGGGCTTCCTGTTCCTGTCTGCGGTCCGCGGCCGCGACCCGGCGACCGACGGCATGTCGGAGGACCCGCTGGAACAGGCGCGTCAGGCCCTCCGCAATCTCGAGGAAATCCTCGCCGCCTCCGGGGCGACGCTGGAGCATGTCGTCAAGGTGACGCTCTATCTGCACGACCTGGAAAAGCGGCAGCCCTTTCACCGGGCGTGGATGGAATTTTTCCCCGAGAACCCGCCGGCAAGAATCGCGGTGGGGGTGGCGGACGCCAATGCCGCGCCAGGCGGCAAGGCGCATTACGCGCTCGACGTGATCGCGCTGGCTCCTGAAGCCCAATAGGGGACGGGAAAGGAAGGACCATGCCGGTCGGATTGGGACTCGCCGCCTCGCATGCCCCCAACGTCTTCATCCCGCCCGACCGGTGGGAGAAGCGCTACCGGGCAGCCATCGCCGACATACCTCCGCCGCCGCAGGTCAAGGACGAGACGCCGGAGGTTCGCGCGGCGATCGGCCGGCGCATCGACTCCGCCTTCGACGTGTTGCGTGACAGGCTGGCCGCCTACAGTCCGGACGTGCTCGTGATGGTCACCGACGACCATGACGAGATGTTCGATTCCAATCTCATCAACCCGCAGATCGCGATCTTTCTCGGCAAGCGCGGCCTCGGGCTGATGAACCTGACCGATCGAAAGACGCTGGACGATCCGACCGCCGAGCCGATCGTTCTCGAATGCCACGAGGAACTCTCGCAGTTTATCGCCGACGGGCTGGTTCAACGGGATTTCGACATCGCGGTCTCACGTCAGGACGAAACCCATTCGGTCGGCAAGGTTGACCGCGGCATGGGGCACGGCTTCACCCGCACGTCGCCCAGGATCATGCCGGCGCTCGATATCCCGGTCGTGCTGATCTGGCTCAACTGCTATTTCGAGCCGCTGCCCACGGCCAGGCGGTGCCTCGACCTCGGCCAGGCGGTCGCCGATGTCTGCATGGCCAGGCCGGAACGCATCGCCATTCTCGGGACCGGCGGGTTGTCGCACGACCCGCGCGGCCCGCGCGCGGGCTGGATCGACGAGCCGCTGGACCGCGCCGTGCTCGACGCATTCGCCGCGGGCGATCCGTACCGGCTGGAATCGCTCTACAAGATCCCGTCGGACACCTATCACGGCGGCACCGGCGAAATCCGCAGCTGGCTCGCCGTCGGCGGCGCGATGGGAAAAACAAAGGCCACAATCGTCGATTACATCGCTGCCTACCACATCATCACCGGCGTCGGGTTTGCGTATTGGGAGACCGAATAGTATTCCCCGAGCCTTCCCCGCCGCGGAAGATGTGGCAGCTTACAAATCGGGCAGGGCGGTGCAGAACGCGGAAAATCAGCTGCTGGATTTCGGACACAACCTGGCGCCGATCTACGTCCAGCTGTCGACGATATTCCGACGGTTCATCGAGACCGGCGAGTGGCCTGTCGACGCCCGGATCGCGACGCACGAAAAGCTGGCGGTTCAGTTCGGAGTGAATCCGGCGACGGTGCGCAAGGCAATCGGCATTCTGGCCAAGGAAGGTCTGCTCGTTTGCAGCCGTCGTCGCGGAACCGTCGTCGTCGCCAGGCCTCCGCGGCAACCGAGCTACACGGTGCCGACAACCCGCGCGGGCTATCGTGCGCGGGATGAGGCGCAGCGATTCGATCTGGAGAAGGCCAGGGTGGCTTCGCGGCGGCCCGAGCCCTTCCACGGCAGTCCGAAATTCGCTGCCTCCTATCAGGAGATCGCCCGGACGCTTCGGCGCGAGGGCAAGGTTATGGGCGTCGAGACCGCCTACATTGCGGCCGACGTCTGGGCCGCGACGGAGAGCGCGGATCGGGAATCGTTGCCGGTCCTCGCCCTCGTCGAACGCGCCGGGAAGGGTGCGGTGGGAGCCGCCGGCCAGACCGTCAGCTTCGGTTCCGCGGATGCCGTCACGGCGGCCGGACTCGATTGCCGTGTCGGCATGCCGATCGCGATCGTGCGAATGACCGTGACCGACCGCAAAGACGTTCTCAGGGCCGAGTCCGCGCTGCGTCTGCGGGGCGAGTGCTTCCGCATCGACGAATCCCTCCGCGATGCGCCGGGCCAGTGATGTGAGCCCGGAACGACCGGAAGGGCGCAAAGCAGCGTTCGTCCTGGCACAAGACAGCGGAATGCCGATCTACGCGCAGTTGATCGTCCATTTCCGTCAGCAGATCGAGAATGGCGTCTGGCCGGTCGGCCGGAACATCCCCGCGCTCGGAATTCTGTCCGCGGAATACGGTGTCGCACGTGAAACGATTCGGCAGGCGATCGGCTTCCTGGAGCAGGAGGGGCTGATCGCAAGCCGCCGGGGCAGGGGTACGACGGTGCTGCGCAAGCCCGAGGCCGAGCTTTGGTACCGCGTGCCCGAGAGCTGGGAAGAGCTGGTGTCGCGCGCCGACGGGATCGTCGGGACGGCGCTGGAACTCGATGCGCCGCGGCGGCTGCCGCAACTGCCCGATGCCGGAGACGTCGCGCTCGCCGCCGGTTATCTCGCCATGCGCCGCCTGCTGAAGCGAAACGACGTGCCCTATCTCGTGGGCACGTCGTATCTCGACCGGCGCGTCGTCGACCGGATCGGCGCGGACACTCTCGGCACGGTTTCAGTTTACCGCGCGATGGACCGGGCCGGCGTCCAGATTTGCAGCGCGCGGCAATCCCTGACCCTTGGCACCGCCGACGCGGAGACCGCCTATTTGCTGGAGGTCCCGTTCAACGCGCCGGTCGTCGTGGTGCTGCGCTGGGCGGAGGATGCAGACGGCACTCTCGCCTACCAATCCGAAGGACTGTTCCGCAGCGACTTCGTCCAGGTTCAGCGGTCCATCCGGTAGGCGACGCAGAGCGACGGATTCCGAGCCGTGCGACGCAATACATCATAAGACTACTTATATAAAGTATTCGTTGACCGGGCGCGGACCGGCGGGTAACCTTCCCGAATACAACAGACTCGGTATGGACAACGAGGGCCAGAAGGCCCCTTAGCGGCATGAACGCCGCCGGGAGGAATTCGATGAAAGGCAAGGCATCGGTCTTTGCGACTGCCGCTGGTGCGACGGTCGCCATTGCGAGTCTCTGCGCCAGTCCGCCGCTCCAGGCGAAAGAGCTGATCTACAACAGCTATCTGCCCCCGCAAAATGCGCTGTACAAGGGCGCCATCGCCGGATTTTCCAAACGTCTTGCAAAGGAATCCGGGGGTAATCTGACCGTCAATATTCCGGCGGCATCGCTCGGTCCGCAATGGAAGCAGTGGCAGCTCGTCACCTCCGGCGTCGCCGACATCGCTATCGTGCCGAACCATTCCCGCCGCCAGGCCCTGGTGCTGCCCGACGTGGCCAATCTCGCTTTCCTGACCAAGAGCGCCCAATCCTCGTCGCAGGCGCTATGGAACACGCAGCAGAAGTTCTTTGCGCCCCTGGACGAATATAAGGGCGTCAAGCTGATCGCGCTGTGCGTCCTTCCCGGGCGCGAACTCGGCACGCTGAAGGCGCCGATCAAGCAGCTTGCGGATCTCAAGGGCCTGAAAATCTGGTCGGGTCTGACCCAGAAGACCCAGATCGAAGCGCTCGGTGCGGTCGACGTCTCGGTTCCCTTTCCAAAGGTCTACGAGGTGGTGTCCAAGGGCACCGTCGACGGGATGATCGGCTCGCCCAGCACGATCCTCGCCACACGGACCGGCAAGTTCGTGAAATTCCTGACCAAGACGGATGGCGGTATCGGGACGGCGATTTTCTCGGTCGTAATGAACGCGAATACGTTCAAGTCGCTTTCCGCGGCGGAAATGGAGCAGTTCGAAAAGGCGGCTGCCGGCATGTCGACGGTTTGCGGCCGGGCAATGGACGTGGGAGAGCGGATCGGCGCCAAGGTGATCACGAAGAAGATGGGCGTGACCATCTACGAGCCGGATCGGGCGGTGCTGGACCGGATCGCCGAGAAGCTCGCTTTCATGAAAGGCCGCTGGTTGGCGGCCGCCAAGAAGCGCGGGCTCGCGAATCCCCAGGAAGCTTATGACTTCTACGTCTCGGAAATGACCCGCATCGCTTCGGCGAACGCCGCCGCGAAGCCGATGAAGAAGCCCTGACGCATAGCACCGGCAGGGGGATACCGCGCATCGGGGTCAGCCGCGTGGGCGCGATCCCGACGCGAGTTTCGATGATCGGCCGCCGCCGCCGTGCTTGAGAAATCCTGCATGGCGGCGGCGGCCGTTTGCTTGTTTGTCATGGCGGTGACCACACTGGCCGACGCGCTTGGCCGCTACTTCTTCGGGGGTGCGCTGAGCGGCGCGGCGGAGGTCGTCGGGTTCCTGCTCGCCTTCACCATCTTCCTGGCGCTGCCGGCCACCACCCGCGACCGCGGCCATATTTCCGTCGGCATGCTGCACGCCCGCTTCGGCCCCACCGGACAAAGGATCAGCCGGTTCGTCGAGCACCTGGGAACGGCCGCCGGCCTCGGGCTCATCTGCTGGCTGGTCTTCGACCAGGCAGAGAGGGCGCGCGCCGGCGGAGATTTCCTCGTCAATCTCGATATCGTGGTCTACCCGTTCATCTATCCGCTGGCGGCGCTGATCGCCGTCGCGATCATCGGCTACCTGCGTTCCCTGGACCGGGACGCCGACCGGACGGACGGCAGGGCGACATGAGCGATCCCACGCTCGTGCTCTTCGTCGCGGGCACCGCCCTGCTGACGATCGTCATTTGTACCCGGATCCCGCTCGGCCTCGTTCTCGCCGCGGTCGGTTTCTTCGGCATCGCGGCGCTCCATCCGCGTGGATTCACCGCCGCGATCGTCATCGCCGGCCAGCAAATTCTCAACCTCGCGCTCGACTTCCAGTTCAGCGTGGTGCCGTTGTTCGTGCTGATGGGCGTGTTCGTTGCGCGTGCGGGACTGGCCGAAGATCTGTACGAGACCGCCAACGCATGGATCGGCCACTTCAAGGGCGGCCTCGCCATGGCAACGATCGCCGCCTGCGGCGGATTCGCGGCGATATCGGGTTCGTCCGCCGCCTCGGCGGCAACCATGGCCCGCGTCGCGGTGCCGTCGATGAACCGGTTTCGCTACGAAAAGGGTTTCAGCGCGGGCACCGTCGCGGCGGGCGGCACGATGGGCATCCTGATCCCGCCGTCCGGGGCGTTGATCGTCTACGGTCTGCTTACCGAACAGGACATCGGGAAGCTCTTCATCGCCGGCATCGGGCCAGGCGTGCTGACCGTCGGTCTCTATCTGCTGGCGATCAAGCTGGTGACCCTGGTGGCGCCGGCCGCAGCCCCCTGCGGCGAACGAGCGGAATGGCGCGTCCGGTGGAGGCTGCTCGGCGGGGTATGGGGCGTGTTCGTACTGTTTCTGCTCGTCCTCGGCGGCATCTATTTCGGGCTGGTGACCACCACCGAAGCCGGCGGACTCGGCGCGGCGGGGGCTTTCCTGTTCACCCTGCTGCGCCGCCGCATGACCGTTTCGGTGCTGATGGATTGTCTGTCCGAAAGCGCGCGCATCACGGCGATGATCTTCGTCGTCGCGTTCGGCGCGTTGATCCTGAACCAGTTCGTGAACATCTCGGGGCTGCCGCGATCCATCGCGACGGCGATCGAGACATGGCAGCTCACCAATCTCGAGGTGATCCTGGTCATCATGGGCTTCTTCGTGGTCCTCGGCATGTTCATCGACGGTTTCGCGATGATCTTCCTGACGGTGCCCGTATTCGTGCCGATCGTCGATGCGCTGGGTTTCGACCTCGTCTGGTGGGGTATCGTGACCGTGATCGCCGTCGAAATCAGCCTGATCACGCCGCCCATTGGCCTGAACGTCTTCGTGCTCAAGTCGATGCTGCCCGACGTCGCGCTGGGCGCGATCTATCGCGGGATCGTCCCCTATTTCGGGGCGGACTTGATCCGGATCGCCGTTGTCATCCTGTTTCCCCCGGTCGCGCTCTATCTGCCAGGCCTTATCTGAAGGCAAAATCGGTTCGCGTCCTCGTGGCTCCACCGGAATCGAACGTGAGGGCCTGAGAGCGATCACACCCCCAACTATTGGCGGCGTATGCAAAGCAGGCATGGCTGCTGTGGGCGACGCAAACTCTGGCCCTGGAGGTCACCGGTTCAAATCCTGGGTCTGCAACCGCCAAGCCCACGAGGTGTCATCAGACCGGCCTGTCGCGATGCGAGAGCGGGTTCGAGGTTGCGAGGAAACGCCACCGTTGAAATGCGCAACTTTCCGAGGTTGCGGGGCGGCGATTCACCGCGCGATGGCGTAGCCGTCCGGCTCCGTCAACGGCCTGGTGCGTTGTTCGAACCGCCCTCACCTTGTGTCCCGGCCGCAAAGCCGGGGCGGTTGCCATCTGAGGTCTCGCGTCGGGTCGCAGTAGCCCGACGACTCTCCCGGTCCATCAGGCAATTCGACGGATTGCGGATTGCTTCGGTGCGCAGGCTCCCGAGCGATGAGCGCGGACTCGGTGATCAAATCGAAAGTGGCATTTTTCAATGCCGGGACCCGGGCGGGCGGCGCATGGCGGCGTGGGACCATTTCGGCGCGCGGAGACAAGTTGCCGGTTTCGGTCGGAAGCGCTGTCCTGCGATCCCGAGCGGAGCCGGTGCGATCGCGGCGGTTCTTGGCGGTCCGTCCGCAGGCTGGATACTGAAGGCACGCATCTTCGCGCAATTCGCCGAAAAGCAGTGCAGATTCTTCCCGATTCTCCCCCAGGTTGGGGACGTCCGTGCGATCCGTGGAGGCGCCATACACTCCGGCTTCGCGGCATGCCGCCTGCGCATGAATGTTCCGGTGCCCGGACTTGTTCCGGGCATCACGAGGGAGGCGGAGACGGCCTCCCGTATCGGCAGGGAGCCCGTCCCGAGGTTAACCCGGACAGAAGCATCACCGCGGGTCGGGTCGCCTTGTCGACCAGGGACGCGCCGTTTCGAATGCGTGGGCCGCGCGCAGGACGAGGCCGTCGCCGTGGGGTGGGCCGACGATCTGGAGCCCGACCGGCCGGGCGTCGGCGGTGAAGCCGCAGGGTATCGAGGCGGCGGGTTGGCGGGTCAGGTTGAAGGGCAGGCTGAACGGCCATTCAGTGGTGTCCCCTTCCGGTCCGCGGTCCGGCGCGGGTTTGCCGACCGTGAATGCCGCGACGGCGGTGGCCGGGCTTACCAGGAGGTCGTATCGTTCGTGGAAGGCCTTCATGTGCGCGCCGAGCTCCGCTCGCTGGCGCTCCGCATCGAGATAGGACTCGAGGTCGAGACCCCGCGCATCGCGGATCTTTTCCGCGACGAAGGGGTCCATGACGGCAAGCCGGTCTTCAGTCATGTCCCTGAAGGCGAACTGCGTGAGGCCGCGGAACAAGACGTGCCAGAAAGGCGCCGGATCGGGAAATCCTGGGTCCTCCGTTTCGACATGCGCGCCGCATTCGGCGAAGACTTCAACGCCCGTCTCGACGATCTTCGCCACCTCCCGATCGACCTCCGCGTAACCGAGCGTAGGGCTGTAGGCGATACGCAACCCGTCGATTCCGCGATCGAGGCGGTCGAGGAAATCGGTCCCTTCGTAGGGCAGGGCGTTCCAGTCCCGCGCGTCGGGCTCCGCGATCGCGTTCAGCATCAGCGCGGCGTCGGCGACGGTCCGCGTCATGGGCCCGGTGGCGGCGAAGGTTCCGAAAGGCGTCGGAGGCCAGGCCGGCACGCGTCCGTAGCTGGGCTTGAGGCCGAATATGCCGCAAAAGCTGGACGGGATGCGGATCGAGCCGCCGGCATCGGTGCCGAGCGCGAGCGCGCACATGCCGGCCGCCACCGCCGCGCCCGCGCCGCCGCTCGACCCGCCCGGCGTGAGGTCCGGGTTCCAGGGGTTCCGGGTGATCCCGGTCAGGGGGCTGTCGGTGACGCCCTTCATGGCGAATTCGGGCGTGGTGGTCTTGCCGAGCAGCACCGCGCCGTGCTCGCGTAGCCGCGCGACCGGCGGTGCGTCATCCGCCCATTCGCGATCCCGCTCGATGGTTTTCGATCCGCGCAGGGTCGGCCAGCCGCGGGTCAGCACGATGTCCTTGATCGACGTCGGCACCCCGTCGAGGCGGCCCATCGGCGCGCCGGCGCGCCATCGCGCCTCGGAGGCGCGGGCGGCCGCCATCGCGCCTTCCCCGTCGACCAGGCAGTAGGCGTTGAGCCTTTCCTGCAGCGCGTCGATGCGGTCGAGCGTCGCCCGCGTCGCTTCGACAGGGGAAAGCGAGCCCTCGCGGTAGCGCGCGATCAGCTCATGCGCGGACAGGAAGGCAGGCTCTTCGGGCACGCCTATTCCACCCGCGCGTCGCGGACCACCACGAGGCGTTCGAGGATGAGCACCAGGCCGTAGAGCACCACGCCCACGACGCTGATCAGGATGACCGCCATGAACATCCCGGCGGTGTCGAGCGTGCTCTGGACCTGGATCATCAGGTTCCCGAGCCCGCGCTGGGAGGCGACGAATTCGCCCACGATGGCGCCCGCGACGGCGAGGATCGCGCCCACCTTCATGCCCGAGAAGACGTAGGGGAGCGAGCCCGGGAGCTGAATCTTGACGAAGATCTGCCAGCGCGATGCCTTGAGGGCCCGTACCAGGTCGATCAGGTCCGGCTCGACTTCCCGCAACCCCCGCGCGGTTGTGAGCAGGATGGGGAAGAAGCATATCGAGAACGCGATGATGATGTTCGAGCCGATGCCGTAGGAGAACCAGACGATGAACAGGGGCGCCAGCGCGACCTTGGGAATCATGTTGAGGCTGACGATGAGCGGCATGAAGGTGGCGTTGAGCACGCGGAACCAGAAGAAGATCAGCGCCATCGCGACCCCCGTCGCCACGCCGAGGACGTAGCCGCCGAAGATCTCGCTGGTCGTCACCAGGGTATTGCGCACCCAATGGTAGTCGGGTGCGAACAGCGTCTCGAAGGTGGCTATCGGCGTCGGCATGATGAACTCGCCGATGTCGCCGATGACCACGACGCCGTGCCACAGCGCGATCACCGCGGCATGGACGGCGACGATCAGGAGCCAGCTACGGGTCCTGCTCCAGCGGCCGGACATCGCCTTTCTCCGTGCCCTGCCGCGCGTTGACGCTGCGCGCGGCACGACTCTATTCTTTTTGCCGATACAATAATCGCACGGATACGGGCGGCCCGAAACGCTGCCGCGGTCGCCGGGGAGGGGACGATGCCGAAGCGTACGAACCTGTTGGCGCCGCTCGCGGGCGCCCTCGCGCTCGCGGTCGCCGCGACGGCCGCGACGGCGGCCGAAAAGATCAATTTCATCCTCAACTGGGTGCCCGGCGCCGACCACGCGCCCTACTTCCACGCCAAGGCCAGGGGCTGGTATGCCGATGCCGGTCTGGACGTGGAGATTCTCTCGGGCAAGGGATCCGGGCTGTCCAGCCAGAGGGTCGGGGCCGGGACCAGCCATCTCGGCATTTCCGACCTGGCGACCGCGCTGGTCGCGAAGAGCAAGGGCGCGGACGTCATCGCGGTGATGAACGTCTATGCCAACTCGCCCTACGGCATGTACTGGCTCAAGAAGTCGGGCATCGCGGGGGCCAGGGACTTCGCCGGCAAGAAGATCGGCAACCCGCCCTGGGATGCCGCTCGCGTCATGTGGCCCGCCTTCGCCAAGGCGGTGGGCCTGCCGGCGGACTCGGTCGAGTTCGTCAACATCTCGCCGCAGGCCAAGGCGCCGTCCCTGCTGGCCGGGCAGATCGACGTCACCACCAATTTCTACAACGGCCACGACACGATGAAGCGGCTCCTGGGCCCGGACATGGGCTTCCTCGCCTGGCCCGAGGCCGGGCTCAACCATTACGGGAACTCGGTCATCGTGAACGGCGGATTCCTCAAGGCCAAGCGCGCCGCGGTCGCGGGCTTCGTTCGGGTAACCCAGAAGGCGTTCGCCGCCTGCGTCGCCGAGGCGAAGCCCTGCATCGATTCGTTGATGGCGGCAAGCTCCGGCCTCAAGCGGACCGACCAGGACCTCCAGTGGGCGAGGGTCAAGGAGCTGATGACCGACAAGTTCACCCTGACCGTCGCCCTCGGCTACATGGATCCCGGCCGCATGCAGGCGGACTACGAGCTGGTCGCCAAGTACTTCAAGATGAAGGCGCCATTCGACGTCAAGACCGCCTACAGCAACGAATTCCTCGACCGGTCCATCAAGATGACCGAATAGGGCGGCGCCCCGCCGGACCGGGATGGGCGAGCCGTTCATCCGCCTGGAGAACGTCCGCAAGGTCTACCGGACACGGGGCGAGGAGTTTCTCGCGGTCTCCGATGTGAGCCTCGACATCGAGGCGGGCGAGCTCGTCTCGCTGGTCGGGCCGTCGGGTTGCGGCAAGACCACCGTGCTCAAGCTGCTGGCGGGGCTGCACGGCCACGACGGCGGCGAGCTTCGGATCGGCGGAGGCGATCATGCCTTCGATCCGGGCCGCGACGTGGGCATGGTCTTCCAGCAGTCGCTGCTGCTGAAATGGCGGCGCATCCTCGAGAACGTGCTGCTGCCGGCCGAGATCCTGGGGCTGCCGGCCAGGGAAAGCCGCGAACGCGGTCGGGAGCTGTTGCGCATGGTGGGTCTCGAGGGCTCGGAGGAAAAGTACCCCTATGAGCTGTCCGGCGGCATGCAGCAGCGCGCCGCCATCGCCCGCGCGCTGATCCACGATCCCAGGCTCGTCCTGATGGACGAGCCGTTCGGCGCTCTCGATGCTCTGACCCGGGAGAAGATGAACCTGGAACTGCTGCGTATCTGGGCGGAGAACCGCAAGACGATCGTTTTCGTCACCCACAGCATTCAGGAGGCGGTGTTCCTGGGCTCCAGATGCGCCGTCATGACGGCCGGCCCGGCGCGCATGGCCGACGTCTTCCCCATCGACCTCGCCTATCCCCGCGCGCTCGCCGTCAAGACCGAGGAGGCGTTCGGCGAATACACCCGCCGGATATACCGGTTGCTGGACATGGACTGAGGCACGCGGGAGCGTGCTCTTGCCTCCGACGGCTGACGCGCGCCCGAGGCCCGGTAGTTCGTGCTGCCCCGCCAGTCGAAGGTGCGCCCCAGGCCGAATTCCAATTGCGCTCGCAGCCGGTAGGGCAGGCGGACGCCCGCCGCCAGATGAAACTGCAGACCGTCGTCGAGGGCCCCGGCGTCGAAGCATTGCCGGCAGCCGTAGACCGCGGCATGGCCGGTGGCCGCGCCATCGGCGATCCGAGACCGCGAAGGGCCGGGCAACCGTCTCGTCGCCCTCCCAACCGTGGTCCGGGATCGGGTTGGCGAGGTCCATGAACCGCCGCATCGGGTCTAGCACCTCGGCCGCGTCCTCCGGCGGGATGCCCTCGACAATCGCCTTGCGGTGCGGTTCGAGCGCGTCCACAAGACCGTGGCGCCTCCGCGAATCGAGGCCGGCGCGCGCCCGATCGCAGCCAGCCGCTGCCGCTGCTCCCGGGCAAGCTCGGCCGTGCCCTCGAGTCCGGAATCTCCGGGCGAAGCAACCGCCGTGTCACGGCTCTGAAGCACGCCTGGCTCGCGCGCTTCCAGGCCCTGCCGCCTTCCGCCCGCCACCCGAGGGCACGGATCAGCGCTTGCTACCCTTTCGCGGGATCAGACGTTACGCTCGTGGGCTGACGCGTCTCGCCCGCCAACCGCTTCGCGATCCCGCCGAGATGACAGCGGCGGCGGCGCTTGGAATAATTTGCCGGTCCCGGAAGTTGGGAACCGATGAAAGCCTCGCTCTTCAATTCGGTCCACTATCACGGCGCCACGCCGGAAGGCGTGTGGCCGGTCCCGGTCGACTACTATTCCGACGTGGCGGCAGCCGAGTCGCTCGCGACCGCGATCGAGCAGTTCAGGATGGCGGACGAGCTGGGCTTCGATTGGATCACGGTGGCCGAGCACCATTTCGGCCCGTACTCGCTCACGCCCAATCCGACCGTCCTGGCGGGCGCGCTCAGCCAGGTGGTCCGCCGCGCCAGGATCGCGCTTCTCGGCCCGACCACCCCGATCCTCAACCCGGTTCGCGTGGCGGAGGAATTCGCGATGCTGGATCTGATGACCGGCGGCCGGATCGTCGCCGGCATGCTTAGGGGCACGCCCAACGAATACGTGACCTACAACATCAACCCTTCCGAATCGCGCGGTCGATTCGAGGAAGCCCTGCAGCTCATCCGCCGGGTCTGGACCGAACCGCAACCCTTCGGCTGGCAGGGCCGCTACTACCAGTTCCGCAGCATCTCCATATGGCCGCGACCGCTCCAGAAACCGCACCCGCCGATCTACATGTCGGGGTCGAGTCCCGAGTCCGGTTCGTTTGCCGCGCGTAATCGGATCGGGCTGGGATTCGCCGCGACCCACCTGGAACGCGCGACGCGCGCCGCGGAGCATTACCGCCGCGAGGCCGAGCGCGCCGGCTGGACCCCGGAGCCCGATAACATCATCTATCGGCTCGGCTTTCACGTGGCCGAAACCGACGACCGGGCCATGGAGGACCTTAAGGCGCCGACGGCTATCCGCCGGGGCACCAACATCTCGCGCGCAAACGAAGCCGTCGAGGAAGCGGTTGCCAATGCCGGTTATTACGGTGCGGATCTCGAAGAGCAGCGCAACCGCAGCCGCGGTCGCGAGCAGCGCACGGACGAGCAGATTCGTGGCCGAATCGGTCGCGGCCAGCTTCTGACCGGCAGCCCGAATACGGTGCTCGAGCAAATCAAGACCATCCGCGAAATGCTGGGAGCGGGCGTGCTCGATCTGACGATCGCCATTCAACATGGCGATGCGACACGGCGGTCGATCGAGCTGTTTGGGACGAAGGTGCTGCCCCGAATGCAGGCCCTGTGAACGGCGGAAGGGCGGGGAGGAATTTCGATGACCGAGGCGCCGGGCGCGGCTTTCAGCGACACCGACATCGAGGCGGACGGCTTTCGTATCCGATATCGCGAGGCGGGTCGCGGGAAAGCGCTCATATGCCTGCACGGCGGGGGCGGCCTCAGACTGTCCCGGACGCATGACATCCTTGCCCAAGACCGTCGGGTGATCGCTTTCGAGGCTCCGGGCTTCGGCGCCTCTCCGGTCAACGACCGGTCCGGGACCATGGACGATCTGGCCGCGACCATGAATGCGGCGGTCGCCGCGCTGGGGATCGAGCGCTACGACCTCATGGGGACGTCCTTCGGCGGTAAGCTCGTCCTTTCGATGGCGCTCGACCGGCGCGAGCCTGTCGATTCGGTGGTCCTGATTTCGCCGGCCGCGATCCGCATCAACCCGGCACCCGACATCGAACCGCATACGCTCTATCGGCGCCCCGACAGCCCGGAATCGCGCCGAGAGCCCGTTTCGCCCGAAGTGCACGACAAGCAGCGCGCCCTGTCGGCCCGGTTGCTCGGACCGCCGCGCGATGGCGAGTTCGAGAGCAGGCTGGCGACGCTGGACATCCCGGTGCTGGTTCTCTTCGGAACCGAGGACACGATCACGCCGCCGGAAGGCGCGCGGATTTACCGGGAAATCCTCCCCGATTGCCATCTGATGCTGGTCTACGACGCCGCCCACGCGATCGACTCTGATCGGCCTGAGGCGCTGACCGAAGCGGTCGTGGACTTTCTCGCGCGCCACGGAAAATTTCTGGTTCGCCAGGACAGCGACCTGGTTTACCCCTAGGGGGTCCGGGCAACGCCTTCGACTCTGTCTGCTTCAGCCGCCACGGGAAATCTTCGATGACATCGATCGAGCTGGTGCCGGTCGTCAAGACCGATCCGAAAAAATGGTCGGAGGATTGGAGCAACGCGGTCTTTTCCCGCAACGAGCGCCGGCGCCGCTGGTCAAAGGTACGCAGGCTGATGAAGCGCGACGGAGTCGATCTGATCGTGTGTCTGCCCTGCACCAACGCGCATGACCGGGGCCAGGCCGATCCGCGCTACCTGACCCAGCTCGGCGAGAACAGCGACGAGGTGACCGTCGCTTTCCCCGTCGAGGGAAAGGTGACCGCCTGGCTGTCGCGCCCCGGGGTGTGGCCGTCGTCGAACTGGATCACGGATATTCGCTCCGCGATCCGCGGCGCCGGCGGCGCGACGATCGCCTCATGGCTGCGTGAGAACGCGCCGTACCAGGAGGCGACAATCGCCATTGCCGGGCTCGATTCCGACCGCTACGCCCATTGCCGCGCGGCCGAGGGGGAGGTGAACTGGCGTTCGGTCCAGATTCTGGCCGAGTCTTTCCCCAAGGCCCGTTTCGTGAGCGCCACCCGCATCTTGGGTGAGTGTCGATGGCGAAAGTCCCGGGAGGAAATCGCGTTCCTGCGCAAAGGCACCACGGTCGCGGAGGCGACGCTGGACGCGGTCCGCGAACACGCCCGTCCCGGCGTGTCGGAACGTCACGTCTTCGCGAGCATGATGTTCGCCAACGCGGATGCCGGTGGGAGCTTCACCCCCATGTTCGGGTGGACCACCGGACCGCTGGGCGCGGCGTACCACCGGCTTGAGCAACCGTCGTTCCGGGACTTTCGGCAAGGCGACGTCTTCAACATGGAGATCGAGGGACGCTGGGGCGGTCACATCGCGCAGATCGACCAGACGGCTTATTTCGGTAAGCCGCCCAGGCGACTGCGCGAGGCGATGGCGATGAGCATCGAAGCCTTCGACCGCGCGGTCGCGTCGATGCGGCCGGGAGCGGCCATCGGCGACGTGGTGGACGCCGCGCGGGTTCGCGGTATGAAGGGGTGCGCCGTCACCGGGCTCGGCATGCACGGCCGCGGGACCGGGGACGACGGTCCGCTCGTCGTCGCCGGCCGGCCGAAGCCGACCGAGGTGCTCGACATGGTGCTGGAGGAGGGTTGCTGCTTCGCGGTCAAGCCTTCGACGACCGTGGAGGACGCCCCCGATTACTGCAAATGGGGCGACAGCGTTGTCGTCACGCGCAACGGCGCGGAACGGCTGGGCACGCGTCGTCAGGAGCTGTTGGCCCTGAGCTGACCGGGGCTGGACTTGTGCCAGCGGGTGGAAGCCGGCGGGTGGAAGCCGCTTGCCAACCCTTCCCCGGACTGTCAGGCTCGACCCAGCAGGATTCCTTCTCGCCTTTGCAGTCGCTTGCGTACGCTCAACGGGTCAGGGGGGAATAGTCCGTCGATGAGAAACTCCGCCGCCAGCCTGAAGGGCGTCGATCACGTACAATTCGCCTGCTCCGACATGGACCGGACGATCGCGTTCTGGGAGTCCATCGGCATGCGCTGCCAGCTCGACCTCGTGCTGCACAACCCGGAACGCCATCATTTCATGATCGACATCGGCCGCGACCAAATCATCTCATACTGGTACTGGCCGGGGAGAGAGCTGAAGCCGCCGCCGCCGGTCGACGATCGGAGCTACGCCGGCTTCTACCACCTGGCCTTCCACGTCGACACCGAGGAGGAGCTCGAGGAAATGCGCCAGCGCGTGGCGGCCGCCGGCATCGAGGTCTCGGAAGTCACCGGCCGGCACCTGTTCGACAAGTCGATCTACTTCACCGATCCGGACGGCATCCAGTTCGAGTTCGCCGTCGTCATGTTCAACCTCGAAGGCCGCGTCGAGCATGACGGCGACGGCAAGCTCACGCCGCTGTCCGAAGACGCGAAGCTGGGCAACCGGACGCTGGACGGACCCGTAAAGTTCGAAACGAAATACAAATAGCGCCACATCGGAGCGATAGCGCCATGTTCACCGAGATCATGATCGACGAGCCGCTCGAAAAGATCGTCGACGATTGGGATTTCTTCGATGATCGCGTTCTCAAGCACTATTCCACGTTCAAGGCGACCGGCGACAATGTCCTCGGCCTGCGCCGCCGCAGCATCTCCTCGGCGGGGTTGAACGATCCCAGAAAGGGGAACATCAGCCATCACCTGGAGCTGGGACCGGATGGCTTGGTCGAATGGTCGCACAGCCCGCTGGCGGTCCATGTCACCACCGCTGGGACGCCGCACACGGTGTCGCACAATTTCGGCTACTGGCACATCAACGACAAAGACGAGCTGTACATGCCGATCCCCGAGCGGGTGCCGGGCGAGATGGGGTATTTCGTCGTCGTGATGGGCAATCCGACCGGCGACGAGACGGACGCATTCGCGTGGTACTGCGAGAAATGCCTGACCCTGCTCCACGATTTCGTCTACGAGACCGGCCGGCTGGGCTTCAACGGGTTCTGGAAGGCGGAGGCCAGGGCGGTTCGTTCGTACAACGCCGATGCGGCCAATCGGAAATGCCCGGAATGCGGACATCAGAACCCGATGGGATATTGCTGGAACAGCGCCAAGGACACCCCCGAAGAAGCGGCGGCGCGAAAGCTCTGGTAGACGGACGCGGCGGAGCCGACGGTGGGTTCACCGATACTGCACTACGACATCCCCCTGAAACCGGAGCGCGGCGGTTTCGGGCGGTGGCAGGCGACGGTCGACTACGTCGTCTGGTCGGGGTGTTTTTCCGAGGACGATCCGCCGCTCACGATCTGGGAGCTGCACGACGCGGGCGCACTCCGAATCCCCGAGAAAGACGACCTGATGCATGTCATCCGAGGGGGCACGCCGAACCATATCGAACATCTGTTCGGCTACTGGCGCATCTGCGATGCGGACATGATCTATTTCCGCACCCGCCAGCAGGGCGAGGTCTATTATCTCCTGGTTACCGGCGGGCGACCCGGCAATTACGGCCGGGACGCCCTTCTTTGGGTTTGTCCCAAATGCGCATGCCAGTTCAACCGGCACGACTTCGACACCGGAATTGCGCGATGGAAGAGATTCTGGGACGCCGAACTGGGTCTGGCGCGAGCCTTCAACGACGACGAGCGACTTCGTACCTGCCCCGAATGCGGACATGTCCACCCCCCAGCATACGGATTCTACCCCTCCGAGGACAACCCGACCGAATCGGAGGCGCGCTCGCGATGGTAGCGGAGCCGGGAACGCCGGTGCGCGTTTGCGCGATCGCGGAAATCCCCGAAGGGGCGGGACGGGTGGTGCGCGCCGAAGACCGGGCGATCGCACTGTTCCGCGTCGCGGACGAGGTCTTCGCGCTCGACAACGTCTGCCCGCACTGGCAGGGGCCGCTAAGCGAAGGCATCGTCAGCATTGACCGGCTGGAGGTGACCTGCCCCTGGCACCGGTTCCGCTACGACCTGCGTACCGGCAGGAACGTCCTGTCCGACGTCCGACAGTCGGCAACGGTCTATCCGGTCGACGTCCGGGACGGGAACGTGTTCGTGAGGATCGCCCGCTAACGGGGAGAAGACAGTGGAACGGATCGATGTGCGCATTCTCGGCGGCGGCCACAACTGGCTTACGATCGGCGGTCGCATCGCGCTGGGACTCGACGGCTATTACAGCCGGCTGCCCAAGGGTTCGACCGCTTCGGTCACCACCGCCGACCCCGGCGAGATGTGCTTCCAGGGCGTCGACCTGGTTTGCAGCGGGGTCTTCCACATGGCGATCACGACCCCGGCATGGATGGTTCGTCTGGCGATGGAGGGGCGCGATCCCTTCGACAGGCCCATGCCGGTGCGCGCGCTCGCCCATTTCCCGCATGACGACCGGATGGCGTTCGCGGTGCGCAGGGAATGCGGCATCGACACATTCGGCGATCTGCGGGAGCAGAAGTACCCGCTGAAGGTCTCCACCGTCCCGCCCGAAAACCGCCACCCCGCGGTGTGGGCGACCGAGATCATTCTCAACGAGCACGGCATCACCTTCGAGGATATCGAGAGCTGGGGCGGCAAGCTGCTTCGCGACCGCCCCCGGTTCATCAATCAGCCGGGTATCGCGCCCGCTTCGCCCGGCTTCGACGCCATTTTCGACGAGGCTCTTATGACTCGTCGCTGGACCACGCTGACCGAGCAGCACGACATCGTCTTCCTGCCGGTGGAAGAGGACGTCCTGCAAAGGCTCGAGACCGAGCGCGGCTGGAAGCGCGGGGTCATCGAGAAGACGCGCTATCGCGGCATGACGGAAGACGTCCCCACGGTGGATTTCAGCGGCTGGATTCTGTTCTGCAGCGAAGACATGGACGAGGAGCTCGCCTATCTGACAATCGCGGCGCTCGACGAGCAGAAAGGCGAGATCGAGGCGCTGTTTCCCCAACCGCACGCGGCGTTGACCGGGCCGGTGGACCTGTCATGGCTCGGAAGCAACGTTCCCGTGCCGTTGCACCCGGGCGCGGAGAAATATTACCGCGAGAAGGGCTACCTTTGACGGGAAACGCGTCGGACTTCTGGCCTCTGGAACACCGATGGGAGGAAGAGATGGCTTATAGAACCGTGTCGAGTTTTGCGCTGGCGGTCATCGCCGGAACGATGCTTCTCGGGGCCGTGTCGGCGGCGAATGCCGAGTCCGGCGGCATGGCGGTCAAGCTTCCCAAGCAGATCATCATCGCTTCGAACCGCGTGGGCGGCGTCGCAAACACCATGGCGAACGGCTTTGCCAAGGTGCTCACCCAGCATGTCGGAACGAAGGCAACCGTTCGGGCGGTCGGCAACGCCGCCAAGTGGATGGGAATGATCAAGAGCGGCGACATCGATCTGGGTATGACCTCGGTGACCGAATTGTCCTGGGCGTATTGGGGCACCAACGCCTATGCCGGCAAGCCCAACCGCACGTTTTCGCTCGTCGCGCTCGGGCGCAAGCAGTCATGGGCATTCATGGTCCCGGCGGACTCGCCGGTGCACACCACCGACCAACTCAAGACCTGGATGAAGGGAAAACGCCTCAGCCACAAATGGATCAATCCCGTCATCGACCATCTCAATCTCGCCGGGCTCGCCAATCTCGGCTTCACCGGCGGGCTGGAAGAGGCCGGGCTCACCGCCGTGCCCGTCTCGTCCTACAAGGTGCTGGTCAATCTGTGGAACACGAACAAGTTCGATGTCGTGGGCACGCCACCGGGGATTCCCCTGATTCAACGGATGAACGCCGCGCGCAAGGTCCGCTTTATTCCGATGTATACCGATGCGGCGGCGGTCGCGCGGATGCAGAAGGTCGAGCCGGCCTATTACATCAGCACGCAACGAGCGGGCGTGCCCGGGGTCGACAAACCGATTCAGGCCCTGACGTTCGATTATTGCATCATCGCCCGAAACAGCCTGGATAAAGGAGTTGTCCAGCGCGTGCTGGAGACGCTCTACGCGCACCAGGACGACCTCGGAAAGTCCCACCCCCTGGTCAGGGGCTGGCTGCCGGCGGACAAGCGCTGGGCCGGCGCGCACACCGTGATGCCCTACCACCCGGGCGCGATCGGGTTTTTCAAGTCGAAGGGCCTTTGGACGGGCGATCTCGAAGCGCGCCAGGCCGAGCTGGTCCGCCGTTCCAAGGGTTGAGTTCATGAGCGCCGCCGTTCGCTGACGCGTGCAAGCGCGTGGGCGCGCAGCGGAATCTGACCGGGGCATCGGGGTGGATCGCACGATTCGCCCTGATGGCCATGGTGGTCATCGGTATCGCGGATATCCTTAACCTGCCGCTTTACGCTGGCCTCTCCTACCATCGCTCCCAGTATCTCTCGATCATCCTCGCGCTGACCTCCGTCCACGTCTTCCTCGCCTACCCGCCGATCAAGCGGCTGGCGGGACAGACCCGGGCGCCATGGTACGAATGGATCTGCATTGCCGGCGCCCTGGCCTGCAACGCCTATATCGCCGTCACATTCGCCGACATCACGACGCTGATGGAGTTCGTCAACACCGAGCGGCTCGTCCTTGGCGGCATCGGCATCGTACTGGTGTTCGAGATGGTGAGACGCACCGCTGGCATGCCGCTTATCATCGTCGTCGCAATATTCATTCTCTACGCCGTCTATTCCGATTTTTTCCCCGACATACTCTACGCCCGGCCGGCGTCCTGGCCGCGGGCAATCACCTACCTTTATTTCGATCCTTCGGGGCTTTACGGCGCGCCGCTGGGGGTCATGGCCGGCGTGGTGCTGGCTTTCGTGCTGTTTGGAAACCTGTTGTTCGCGAGCGGCGGCGGGCAGTTCCTGACCGATCTGTCCATGCGCGCCATGGGCCGGTATCGCGGCGGTCCGGCGAAGATGAGCGTCCTCTCCAGCTCGCTGTTCGGCACCATGACCGGAAGCGCCGCGGCCAATGTCGCGTTCACCGGGATGGTCACGATCCCGCTGATGAAACGGGTCGGCTACCGACCGGCGTTCGCGGGAGGCGTGGAGGCGGTGGCGTCGTCCGGCGGGTTGCTCGCGCCGCCGGTCATGGGGGCGGCCGCGTTCCTGATGGCCGAGTTCACCGAAATTCCGTACAGCGAAGTCGCGCTCGCCGCGCTGGGACCGGCGCTGCTCTACTACATCGCAGTCTTCATCCAGGTGCATCTGGTGGCGGAACGCGAGAATCTGCCCAACGTGAAGCCCGAAGATCTTCCGCGGATCGATACCATGCTGCGTGGCGCGTTGATGTTCGTCGTTCCCCTTGCGGTCCTGATCTATTGCCTCTTCGTCAAGTTCCTGGCCCCCGACACCTCGGTGGTCTACGCCACGGCCGCGTTGCTGTTGATCATGGCGGCCGTCAACCGCGCGAGTCTTCGCCCGCGCGAACTCCTCAGCGTGATCGAAAGCACCGGGCGCTCGCTGGTTCAGCCGATCGTCATCGCCGCCCTCGCCGGGCTGATACTGGGCGTGGTCAACATCACGGGTCTCGGCTCCACCCTGTCACAGGCGCTGATCCTGATGGCGAGCGACGCGCTGCCGGTCCTGCTCGTCTTCACCGCCTTCGCCAGCATCGTTCTGGGCATGGGCATGCCGGCGGTAGCGATTTACATCCTTCTCGCCGTCCTGGTCGCGCCGGCGCTTCAGGAGTTCGGCATCGAACCCCTGGCGGCTCACCTGTTTATCTACTACTTCGGCATCATGTCCTACGTGACGCCCCCGATGGCATTTGCGTGCTTCGTCTCCGGCCCGATGGCTGGCGCGGACCCCTTTCGTACCGGCATCGAGGGGATGAAGCTGAGCGTGGTCGCCTATGTCGCGCCGTTCCTGTTCGTGCTCTACCCGGAGCTACTCCTTGTCGGTCACTGGCTTGATGTCGTGATCGCGATGGCGACGGCGACCGTGGGCGCCGGCTGCCTGGCCGCGGCGGTGGCGGGCTTCATCGTCCGGCGGCTGCACTGGCTGGAGCGGCTGCTGCTCGTTGCGGTCGGATTGGCCCTGATGACGTCGGAGATGTTCAGTGATGTCGTCGGGATTGCTGCGGCATTGGCCCTGTGGTTCTGGCTGTCGAAGACGAGAGCCCGTGGCGAGTCTCGCGGCAGCTCAGGGAAAACATCGACCGGGTAGGCGGCCTGCGGCGGCCCTTCGGGCGGTCGCTACAGTTCACGGAATCCGCGCCGATGATCCGCATTCGGCGGATCAGAAGGGTCTTCAAGATCAGGGGAGCCCGGCCACCGCGCCGCGATAGAGGTAGAGGGCGAGATCGGCCGTCGCGAACAGCGCGCCCGCGGGCACCGCCGCCCCGCGCGCCGCGCCGACGGCGCTCTCATGCGCTGCCATCGTGCCTCCACCGGCGCCTGCTGTCCGACGATCCAGTCCGTCAGCCGGAGCGCATCGAAACGCTCCCCGGTCCGTTTCCACGGTCCGATCCCGCTCGCCGCGAGCGGCCATTCTGCCGGCCGGACGCGGGCCGGCGGGCCGGCCGCGGTCCTTCGGCGCAGATGCAGTCGAACGGTCCGCTGCCGGGATCGAAACGGCGGAGGTTTCGTGCTAACCGTGGGCGCCGGCCTCGACTATGGTCTGTCGAGTGAACCGGGCGTTCGGAGAACGCGCCAAAGCAGGGAGAGAGCGGGTGAACAAGTCGGACATCGACGGCCGTGTAGCGAACCGCGCGGGAGTCGGAAGGTCGGGCGCAGGGGACGCAGTGGATGCCGTGTTGGAGGCGATCGGAGAGGCCCTAGCCAGGGGCGAGGATGTGCGGATCGTCGGTTTCGGCACCTTCGGCACCAGGAGCCGCCCCGCCCGCACGGGGCGCAATCCGAGGACCGGAGAAAGCCTGAATATCGCCGCGTCGACCGCACCGACGTTCAACGCCGGCAAGCCGTTACGGGATGCCGTGAACGCAGGCGGGTCGTGAGCGGCGTGACGGGCGATCGAGGGCAAGCGGGGACAGGAGGGGCCGCATGTCGAATTCGGCCGCTTGCCGATCAAAGTCAGCGCGGGGGTCCGGCGGGATCATCGAGCTTCGGGCAGCCAAGCAGGAGTAAGGCCTGATGCAGGGCCGCAATCTCCGCTATCGCTGCGCTTATGCAACAAGCAGAAATGCGAACGTACGGGCTTCCGCCCCTCGCGAACGCAGCCCTGGCACACCACTCGGAACTTTAGAGTGTCTATTGGTAGCAACAAAGGGCATCACGGCCAGAACATCAATGGTCTTCAGCCATTTGCGCCACCAGCACCGCCGTTCCCGTCTCTCCCGCACTAGTAAAGGCCCCCCGTTGCAGGGGTCGGGTCGCTGGCTTTACTGCCATCGTCCCGGGTCCTCACTTCCGCTAGAGACGAACTACAGAGCCAGAATGCGGGATCAAGCCTTGGATCAAATCCATGCACGAGCCAAACTAGGCAAAGTGGCTGTATTCCAGCGTTCGTCTCTTCGAGCTGCCCGTCTGGATCGTTACTGCTGAGGGAATACCTCTCATATGACAACTACTTTTGACATGAACTCCTTGCCAGATTTTGCTCCATTGTCCCAGATTCGAAATGCGCTTTGGGAAGTTGGACCAATTCGTGGTGCAGCGGTGATGGTTGGGTCTGGTTTCAGCAGATTTGCGCGTCGCGACGCAGATACAGTCCCGGTTCCGCCGTTATGGTACGACTTGGTACAAGATATGCTCGCCGAACTTTATCCAAATAGTGATAGGCATGTGTATCAGGACCCTCTTATGATCGCACAAGAATATAAGGCGGCACTTGGTCCGAAGGCGTTAGAGAATCTAATTCGAACAAGAGTGCGCGATAACGAATGGCGTCCAAGTGACATTCATTATCGTCTCCTTCGACTTCCTTGGAAAGACGTTCTCACTACCAACTGGGATACACTCCTAGAAAGATCAGTAGAAGACAATCCAGATCTTTCGTATGACATGGTACGTACTACGTCTGATGTGGCACGCACTGCGGCACCCCGAATTATTAAACTTCACGGAAGCTTACCTTCGCATAGTCCGTTTATTCTGACTGAAGAGGATTTTCGCACTTACCATAGAGAGTTCCCCGCTTTTGTAAATTTGGCACGACAAATCTTAGTAGAAAACGAACTATGTTTGATAGGTTTCTCTGGGAATGATCCAAACTTCCTAGAATGGTCTGGTTGGGTTCGGGATCAACTCGGATCAGCTGCGCGCCCTGTCCGCCTAGTAGGTGCATTGAATCTATCCCAGTCCCGGCGACAGTACTTTCAGGATCGTAATGTTACTGTAATTGATCTGGAACCAGCTGTTCGAAGTGCGGCGCCAGAAGATAGATACCTAAGAGCAGTGGAGCTTTTTTTGGACTTCTTGACGCAAGGAAAACCTGATCCTGGACATTGGACAATTTGTACTCAAGAAATGAGCTCGGACAAGGATACAGAAAAGTTTAACATTGCCAAACTCACCGATCAATTTTTGCGAGACAGGACCGCCTATCCAGGATGGCTAATCGCCCCGATAGAATACAGATTACAGATACGATCAGATTTGGCCGAGTCTGTTGGGGATTTTCGAAGCTCTTATGCAGATGCTTCGCAGTCAGAAACGCTGGCACTGTTGTTTGAGATTGTGTGGAGGTGTCAACTCTGCTTCGTGTCGTTACCCGATGCAGTGGAAGAAAAGTTGCTGGAAATTATTTCGACTGATGGCGATCAACTCGAAGCAATGGAAAATCGACTATTGCTTCGAAAGTCTCTCGCACAGAGTGCCCGCCGTCGTCTCGACATGGATGCCTTTGCTGTGAGGGTGCAGTGGCTCCAAGACTTGGGCACCCGCCGTGCCGAAACAGAGGCGAGTTATGAGCGTTGCTTGTTGGCAAGGGACGTGTTGGATTACGATGGTATTTTGGCACACGTCGACGGGGTGGAAGGAGAAGATCCGATATGGATGCTCAGGAAGGCGGCCTTACTCTGCGAATTGGGGGACTCCTACAGGCCGGTAGAGCTCATTTACCAGGCGTTCCGAGAGTTGCGAGGAAGGCGCGCACAGAGCCCTCGTTCAATTTGGATACTGTCAAGAGAGGCTTGGGCGACTTGGATGCTAGGCGGGGCCAGATATGAGCTCTCGAAATTGGGTATAGAGTATGAGAAGGAATATCCGGGGGCGAAATATAGAGAAGCGCGAGCTGATCCATGGGATGAAATCCACTGGCTAGGGCGGGAGATAGTAGATATGCAAAGGGACAGGGTAGCTGCTACCCGTCCTCGCATCCCCAGTTTTGACCCTGGTAGCTACGTGGTTCCAGGTAGGAAATTTTATGGAACCGCAAAGGCCTTTCCTGATTCCGAGACGTTATGGTTATCCGAGGTTGTTGGTATACCCCTTCGGCTGGGACATACGGATGTACTAGCATCCAAGTTCGCGAGCGCGTCGCTGTCTTCGCTTCAAGATGATGATCTACGTCTGTGGTGGTTGGTACGTAGTGCAGCGAACGGTCAACTCGAAGCGGTCAAGGAACATTTTTCCCGGACCTCAGTTGCGCGCATGTCTAGGGAGACAGTAGAGGAACTAGTTGATCGAATAATGCCGGCGGTTCGGTTCTTGGCGAGTCGCGTTGAGTACTCGACGGGAAACCGGGTCTCCCAAGGGAGTATGGCAAGAGCTACGATGGCTGCCGATTTGTTGGAGGTTCTTTCTTTTCTTTCCAGCCGATGCAATAGCGACCAGGCATTGCGCTTGATAGCGTTTGCTGCGGCGTTATCTGAGGAAGAAGAAATTTCTTCACCAAAGAGCTTCCCGAATTTGGCAGCTTTGATTGCTCGAAGCATTCGAGCGGTGAAACCAAGCAAACGTTCAGATTTGTGTCTGACCGTACTAAAGCTACCCTTGGCGAGAGAAACCAAGCGGACGATGAAGGAGACGGTGAATTGGAGCGCTGTGCTGGAGAACGTCGATCGGTCAGACTGGCGCAAGGCGACGCGAACAAGTGAGTGGTCAGGTGTTATTGAGAGATTGCTCCGAGCCATTGGCGATGGAGAGTGCCACCTGTCTCGAACGGATGCGATACATAGGTTATTCGAAGCACGAGAAGCCATGTTACTGACAGATGAAGAAGATCGCGAGTTTGGGAAAGCGATATGGGGCCACCTCAACCCGGATGGCACTCCCAAAGCTAGTAATTTCTTGCCGCACGTGTATCGACTATTACCGGGCGCAGATGAGCATAATGTCGAAGGGATATACCGCAAATTGGTTATTGACGAGTTGTCAGAGGGTAGGTTTTCGGAGCAAGCTCTGGCAGGTCTTCATGGTTCGGCGTTTGACCGGGACGGAAATTATCAACCAGTGCTTCTGGCCAAAGAGGATGCGGATAGAGTATTAGAAAGGATGCTTGATTGGCGACCGCGACCAAGGGCGTTTGATCCGTTTTCACGGCAGGAGTGGGAAGATCGTGAGATCTCCATATTAATCGGGCGTTGTCTTATGTCAACGGTGGTGCAATCTAGCACGGTATTTGAGGGAACAGGCGATAAAGCGAAAGAGTTGCTCGGATGCATAAGGGTGGAGGAAAAGCCCTTCTTAATACCAGCGGCGATGGTAGTAGGAAATAGGATACCTGAACTGCAAACGGAAGCAATGCGTGTGATTCAGAAGGGGTTGATTAGCCAAGATGGGGACACAATAGGTATTGCTTTGAACGCGATTTTGTGGAGCCTGAAAGCGGAAGGCGTATTGGCGGATCAACTATTGCAGGACACACTATCTGTGTGCTTGATGAGGCGGGAACCCGGGTTGTTGGGAGCGCTTGTCTGCGTTCAAGAATTTGTGGAGAGGAAGTTGGTGCCGGAATCGGAGATTGACCGGCTAGTTGGGTCATTGGAACTGTTGTGGGCAGAAACAGAGTATTCGCGTTGGTTGGACGAGGCGCGGGGGGCAGACATTGGGCTGCTACGGGGAGCGGTAGTAAAATTATGTAGCCTGCTGGAAAAAATGGGTTGCGTACATCAGTTTCTAACGGAATGTTTAGAAAGTGCGAAGAGAGACCCAATGCCGGAGGTGCGGTTTGCAGAAGGAGAGTGATTGGGCGATGAAGACCAGTGCTGTTACAGCTCGACTGTAACTCATGGTGGGCACAACATTCAAGGCACGTCCTGGGAAGCTGCCCGTCGATGCTGTCGACAGGCCATTGGCTGTGGGCGTTAGCGTTCGGACAGAGTCAGAGGATGTCCTCTACGCACCAAGTGAGGACCGCGGTTTGGATCGGCAACAGGCACCGGCTCTATTGCCCGGGACTTTTGAGCGTGGTCCGCTGTTCCTTGTCTCGTGTCTTTTGGGGATCTTCGATCGCCTCAACCGACTCGATGTATTTGGCAATATACTCCGACGGCAAGCCCTGTTCCCTACCACCTGCAAGGACAAAGTCCTTGTACCAGCTATAGGGTTTGAGGCTGTCGTCGATATAGTCTGGGGTGGCGAGATAGGTAAGGGCCTTCCGCCTGCGACCTTCGTCGTTGATGACCGTGACGATCGCGTGCTCGTAGCCGTTGCCGACGCCTTCGGCCGCATCTAGCTTGGCTCGCTCGGCAGGATCGAAGCTGAACAGGACTCCGATCACGCTATGGTCGTAACCACTGGCAAGTGCGTTACATTTCCCGGACTTGTCCGCGCTGCGCTTATGGAAATGAAGCGAATGACCCGGCAAGGTAGCGATGCCGAGCGCCTTGCAGCTCGGCATGCGTTCGCGCAGCCGGGCGGTCGACATGTTGGATCCGTAGGCAAAATAGACAACTGGCTCCGGTGGCCCGGTGTCAGTGTTCTTCAGCGCAGTGATCGAGGGATCGCCCGGCTTGAGGATCGAGCGCAGTGGTACAGTCATTATGCCGCACTCGTCGGAATTTTCGCCTTCGCGTGTGATGATCGACTGTCCATCCTCGAGGTCGAGGATTGGAACAGGCTTGCCAGTCCAACCGCAGTCGGCGCAGCGCGGTCGTTCCCACAGTACGCCGGGTGTCGCGGTATTTTCGCCTTGTTCGGGTTCGAGATGTGGCGACCCGCAATTCGGGCATTCCATGGGCACACCGCGCAGTTCGCGAACGATCAATGAGGTCGCCATGCCGCTGGCGTGTTGGGTCAACGAGTGCGCCATGTCGGCATCAATCCAGCTGGCCGACTTTGTGTGCGTTAGCCAGTTGGAAAACGCCCATGCGGACGCAAGCGCACCCTTGAGAGCCCGGCGACGCTCCTTGTTGGTTTCGCCCGGCAGAAGATCATTGCCGATGATCTCCGTCCACGCGCGGAAGTTCGCGCGCTGCGGCGGTGCGTCAGTCCACGTTGCCGCGTCCTGCGCGACGCCGATCAGCTCGAGTAGCGCCTCGCGGCAGCGGACGCCGACGGCCTGATAGCCCGCAAGGCTATGCGCCTGTGTCACGGCGGTGCCGGCTTCTTCGATCTTCTCGAGGACGAGACCGAACGGAAGGATGCGGAGACCGTCTACCTGTCGCTCTGCGGTACGCGGCATGCGGAGCATCAAGCCAATATGGAAGGTCAGAGCAAGGTCCATATTCGGGAACTGCTCCTGAGAGTAGAGGTTCATGCTGCCCGTAATGACCCACCAGCGATCCTTGTTGGTGTGGATGTCCCACACATCATGGCGGGTGTTCAGGACGGCCTCGGAGTAGACCTTCTGCATGAAAGTCACTTCGAGGTCGGGCGCCTGCCATTCGAAGTACTCCCGGACGTCTTCGATCTCCTCGTCGGTGGCTTTCAACATGAACGGCTCCCGCGATGATCTCGTCGCGCCGTGCTGCAAAGGGTTTGCGAAGGAGTCATCAGTTGCATTGTTTTCGAGGTTCCGGTCATGGCTGCCTCAGGCCAAGCCCTTTCAGCCAGGCGTCGACCTGTCCGAAGGCATCCTGCTGCCATTGATCTGCCGTGCGGTCCCCGAGCAGGCGGGAGCCCTCGACGAACCTTCGCACGCTCGATGGCCCGAAATCCTCGACACTCCGAAACTTGTCGGAGATCGAGCGGTATCCCAGGAGGGCTGACTCGACATTGAGAAGCGGCCGGGTTGCTTCGACGAGGGCGTCGATTCCGTCCGGGAAGTTTCTCACGGAGTAGTAGATGTCGTAGGCATCCTTGCGCTTCAGCCGCTTGGCGATGGCGTAACCCTTCATGGCCAGAAGGGCCGGGATCGATGCGACCGCGATGCTGACGCGGTTGCGGTCACCGTCGGGCATGTGGCCCTCGACGGCCACCATTTGATAGAACCGGAGCGCGAGGTCCGCGCCGTCGGCTCGCTGGACGGCGAACTGGCTGATAAGCGGCGATGTATTCCTTGTGATCTCGGCGTCGCGCGGCATCAGGAAATCGACGACGACGTCGATGTCGGGTCCGTCGTCGCCGGCGGGGACAGTGCGCACAAGCTGGAAGCGCCTCAGATTGTCCCGCTGAAGGTAGCCGTGTTCCTGGAGGGCTTCGACGAGCCGAGCGTACTCACCGTCGTCCAGGGCGGCTGGATCGAGGCCGAGGTCCACGTCTGCGGTGCCGATGTGTGGCATCTCGGCCTCGCCCAGCAGCAGCCAGGGAACGGCGCCGCCGATGATCGCGAACTTGCCTTCGAAGCTGCCGAGGATCTGGCCGATCTCGATGAGTACCGACTTGACCGCCGCTGTCGTTCGGTCGTCGTAGTCGCCGGCGGCCTGGGGTTCCCTCACAACCATGGAAAGCACTTCGCGGCCAAATGATCGGCGGCCTCGCGGTCCCGATCGTTGCCGCTCCATAGATCGAGGTAGGTGACGACCGGATTGGCGCAGAAGATGCCCGGTGCCGGCTCAACGACGTCTTCGAACAGGGTCTCGTCGTTGGGGATATGCAGGATCACGTTGGCTCCCTGTGCGGCATGGGTCAGTTGAAGCGCCTCTTGTAGTATCCGGGCCCCGGGTTCGTCTGCATAGAAGCTCTGCGTGCCGCCTCGGACGTATGGCGCAATCCACTCGGCGGCCGAGTTTGACGCGCAGATCGCGCGCGGAGGCTGCGGTCCCGGGTTCAGGCTTCCCGACAGGCGATTGCGCAGTTGGTCCCCGTGGAGAACCGTGTATCCGCTCATGTTGTGGCCGGCGGGTTGACGGTAGTTCTCGCGCCAGGACTTCAGTAGCGCATCCGGCTGGGCGAGGACGAGACCGTCGTCCCGGATTTCGACCCATTCCCGGTCAAGCAGCGCCTTGCGGACATTGCTCACGTGCCCCAGGCTGGCGTTGGCTGCCTCGGCCAGATCCGTGACGCGCCAGGCGCGGGCCGGATCGCGCAGGAGAACCCGCAGGATTGCGCCCGCCCTCGGAGTGAACAGTGACCGCTGAGCGCGGGCTTCCGACTTCGGTCTGTCCGGGACGGATCGCTCGATATAGACGGGACCGAAAGCAAGGCGGGCGTTGCCGTAGAGGTCGATGTAGGCGACATTGTGATCGAGGCAGATGGAGCGCGACTCTGGAGACAGGTAGGGGCTCGCCAGCATCGGTATGAACTGCCGGGTGTCGTCCTGTTGCTCGGATCGATGCAAATGCGCGATGCAGCTCTCAAGCTGATAGACGGCGGAACGGGCAAAGCGCGGCGCTCCGTTCGGCGTGATCTCCATGAGGAGCGCATAGCGGTTTCCATCGTGCCCTAGATCGATTCTGGTATCGAGCCGGTGGCCGGACTCGAGATGCTGCTCGTCGCGAACGCCGATGATCTCTATGTTCGGGACGTGCTCAAGCAGGGCACGCACCGCGTCCACCGCCGCACTGTCCACCGGCTTCTCTATGTCGTATGGTTTCACCATGCGGTGAAAATAATATATTCGGTGAAATTACGCAAGAGGACTTCGGCCAGATGCCATTTTCAGCAGTCTGCTGATATAGCGTGATCTGGTGAAACTCTTGCAAACAGGCCGGTACGGGCCTCGCGGCTGGGCCGCCTGACATCCATGCCCCGAGCGGTCTGGGATTGGCGCAGTCGACCTAGCCAACGATGGTCCTCAGTCGGGAGGCCAAGCGAAACAGGTCTACCGTAAACAGCCTATGCCGGCTCCGACGGCGCTATGTGAGCGCCAATGCTGTCCCCGACGCGCGACCCGGAAGCCTTGACGGATTCGTTCGCCAGATGCGCGTACCGAGCGGTGGTTTGGACCTGGGTGTGACCGAGGAGCTTCCCGATCATCGGAAGGCTCTCGCCGAGGGCCAGGGCGCGGGAGGCGAAGCTGTGACGGAGGTCATGGATTCGCACGTCATCGAGGTCCGCGCGGGCGCGGATGCGGCGCCAGGGGTGCTGAAGATCGGTCAGATGGGCGCCCGGCTTCTTGCCGACGATCACCCAGGGGTTGTCCTCCGGACGGGGCAGTGCGGAGAGGACGCTCACTGCCGCGCTGGAGAGCGGCACCATCCGCGCACCGGTCTTGGCGTCGCGAAGCCTGATCTCGGCCGCCTCCAGGTTCACGTCCTCCCAGCGTAGCGTTTGGATCTCACTCAGCCGGCAGCCGGTCAGCATGAGCAGACGGGTCGCCGTCACGGCGGAGAGCGTCTCCGACCCGTCAGCCTCGATCTCGTTCAGGATCTGGCCCAGCCGGTGGAACTCCTCGTCGGTCAGGAACCGCTCCCGCTTCTTCTCCTTGTACTTCTGCACGAAGCGGCAGGGGTTTGCGCCGTCCTTGCGCAGACCCCACGCGTCCGCGAGATTGAACATCTTTCTGACCACCTCGAGGATGCGGTTCGCTTGGTAGGGCGTGTCCCGGTGCTTGTGGTGGAGGGCGGCGATGTGTTCCCGGTCTACCGCGTCGATCGCCATCTTGCCAAGATCGGGGATCACGAACTTCTTCACCAGCCAGCGGCAGGCCTCGACCGTCCTCGGCTTGCACCGCACCTCGACATGCTCGGTCAGATACCGCTCGGCGAGCTCGGCGACGGTGGGCGCCGCCTTGGCGGCTTCGGGGTTGGGGTCTTCCCCGGCCTTGATGCGGGCGATCATCTGGGTCGCCTTGGCGCGGGCCTGTTCCGAGGTGATGACGCCGTGGCGCCCGATCGCGATACGCTTCGACTTTCCGCCCGCCCGCGTCTGGACGAGGTACACCTTGGACCCGGAGGGATACACGCGCACGCCGAACCCCTGCAGTTTGCGGTCCCAGTAGACGGCGTCCTTGTCGCCTACCGGCAACGCCTGGACGGTGCGGTGCGAGATGGTCCTGTATTCGAGCCTTGCCACGTTTTTCCGGTTCCCGCCTGCGGTTGACAGCGATGGCGGTGAAATCTACCGTAAGCATACCGTAAGCGATCTCACTTCACCACGTGGCCCATTTAAGGTCTTCTCCGGCCCCGTGTCAAGGCTGAAACTGTCTAGGGAGAACCTGAAAAACCGTTGTATAATAACCTGTTAGGCACCGACTGGCCCTGCAACGGTCCGAGTAGGCACTTTTGGGAGAAATACCCCACATTCCGGCTCATAACCTGAAGGTCGTAGGTTCAAATCCTACCCCCGCAACCACTGAAAGCCCTTGAAAACATTGAGTTTTCGAGGGCTTTTTGTTTGTGGGGCCAGCCCTGCTTAGGCATGTTGGGAATCGCATGGGAATCAGGAAGAGTGGTATTGTGGACGGTGACGGGCGGCGATAGGCGGTATCCTCTGGATCAAGCCGGGGTCCCACCTGGATCGCTTGTGAAGCCGGTGGGCTCAGGAAGCCATCTCGGCAGGGGCGGCTCATTGGCCTCGGTCGCCCCAGCGCGACAGGAACGATACGACGGTCACCCACGGGGGCGCAATAACGACCAAGGGGATTGGTGCTCAGCGGGTGACCCGGCTGAGCAGGGATCGAGCGGAGAGATTGGCAAGTCGGGCGCCGCGTGCCATTTGTCGGATGCGATGACAAGGGTAGACAGCGACATGCGCGGCGTGCGGTTCGGCACAGCCTCTCTCCGCTAGGTTCATGGCCTGAGGGTGGTGCGGTATCATGACGAGAGATGACCTGCTTTTTTTTGAAAAGGACCTTTCCGCTCTGATTCGCGGTTACGAGTCGGCCATCCAGCGAGAGGTGGCAGGCTGGGAGCGAAATAGAATCCTGGCCTCAAGCGAATCGGACTTGGTGAGCTATCTCGTGGAGAAATACACGCTCGATGCACCACGAATTCTTCGCGATCAACTGCACATCGAGAGCGAAGGAGAGGCGAAAATCGATGTGAGCGGCAGGTTTGAATACGACATATGGGATCGAGGACAACCGTTTCACGTTGCCGGTTCCTTCGTAACGGTCGCAATCCCCTTCGAGGGAGACGGCGACCTATTCGAGTTCAAGGCTTCGACTTTCAACTTCAATCCTCCCCGTGGCCGCGTCTCCGGATCAAGTGTCCTGATATCCTTTCGAGGCGTGGAAATGAACGCCGACCAGACTCGCGAGGAGATCGACGCTACGGTTGGGAAGATCGAACAACATCTGGAATGGATCAGGAACGACTGTGCCGGTTGGAATTCTCGCGTTTCGAGTCTGGCCGAACAATGTGTTCGTGACCGCAAGGATCGCCTTCTGAAACAGGCCAACATGGTAAGCGCGCTTGGCCTGCCAATGAAGAGGCGAGCGGAATCCGCCGTCGTCAGCGCCGTTCCGGTAACTCGGAGAAAACGTCCGATTGTATTGCCTCCTGCTCCGAGGGAGGCGTTCAAGCCAGAACCTGCATTGCCGGATTCCGAGTATGACTATATTCTCGCAGTGATCGACCATATGTCTCGAAATATCGAGCGCAGTCCAAGCACGTTCGTGCAGATGAAGGAAGAACAAGTCCGAGACATTATCTTGGTCAACCTGAATGGGCATTACGAAGGAAATGCAACTGGAGAAACCTTCAATGCCGAGGGCAAGACGGACATTTTGATACGCGCAGACGGGCGCAATGTCTTCGTTGCGGAATGCAAGTTTTGGGCGGGTCCGAAGTCGCTGCTGGCGGCGATCGATCAGATTCTCGGGTACCTCACCTGGAGGGACACGAAGGCGTCACTTCTCGTATTCTGCAGGAACGCCGACTTTTCGAAGACCTTGTCCCGCATCGCAGCTTCTGTGCCGGAGCATTCGAACTTCAAGCGGAAGTTGAACAGGATCAGCGATACGCATGTCCGGTACTTGTTCAGACAGAAGAACGATGCCGACAGGGACCTGTATCTCGCCGTGCAGGCATTTTGCATCCCGAAGTGAACAAAGGCACTGGGTCGGGTATCCAGGGAGAAAGCCTGAGTGGGCCGGTTCAACGCGTTTCGCACGGGTGGCTGACGTCGGTCCATCGAGGTATAGCGGTGCAATCGGTCTATCAACATCCAATGCGTGATATTGAAAAGTTAGGCCCACAAATTGTCCGGTCCCGCGTGCCTGGGCCGGGCTGGAGGGAACGGCCGACCCGGACTATACGGGCGACCGCGGAAGCGGACAGTTGTTCATGTGTAACCATCTGTAAGAGGGGAGTGACGACTATGGCGTCACCGGAGGGCTTGTTCGGGCTTGGCGCGGTCCAGGTCGTGGATGCAAGGAAACGCGAGGGAGACCACTTCGACCCGCAAACCACGGGGACGATATATGCCTGCGATTTTGTTGAGCCCGTGCTCCTGCACACGGAGCAACTCTTCTTTCTGCTGGAAGCCGTCGAGCGCATGGCCGAGCAGGCGGCCGGAACGGAGGATTGGCGCGCCCCTCATGCGCCCCCCGGGATATCGCTTGCGCTGATGTCGACGAAGATGGGCGAGATATACGACCTGCGATCAGAAATCGGGAGCGAGGGTCGACTGGCGCAGCTCGCGTACAGGGGCTGGGTCGCCATGGTTGCCGGAACCTGGGAGCGGTTCCGGAAGCGCCCGCCGTACGAAGGCAAGGAAGCCGGCCTGCCGATGGGGATGCAGACGGGCGTGTTTGGAGACCTGCAGAAGATTCGCAACGATGTCCTCAAGAACGGCGCCGTGGCTGACAACGGTGCCGCTGAGAAGTGCGAGGTCCTCAAGTGGTTTCCGGCGGGCGAACCGATCGTGTTCAAGCTGGATCACATCATCGAATTCCTGAACCTGACCGCCGTGCTCCCAACGAAGAATCTTGTGTTTACCGACAACGACGGCAAGGCGCGTATGGCCCTGTCCTGGCATCCGAAGGAGAACCAGGCCGCACCTCCTTGGCGGAAACCTCCATATCGGGTTGTGTCCACGATTCCCTTCATCGACCGGGTCGACAATGCAGACCCGGAATCCGACCACGGGCTGTTCGTGCGGCTGGCGTTCGCCGACAGCTTGACCGCTACGATTCTGGCGGAGCGGGGTGAGGACCAGAATCACCTGTCGGCAAAACAACGGGCCATCGAGGCAGCGCCGACGGGTGGATCGTTTGGGCTGCCACGGCATCCCCACTTCTTGCGCTGGGATGTACCGGTTACCCATGCGCACGCGAAAGCCAGCCTATCGGAAGGATCCGACTACCGAGCGCCTCGGGGCGTGGGGCCGGCAATACGATTCCGAGGCTGAAAGAGCGATCGACCAGCGAGTCCGCAATCTGGCTGTGCCGATCTCGATTGCCGCGGCGGGCGTTTCCCGTTCGGCTGGAGGCGGACGGCCGGGCGTGGAGCTCAGCACCGTCCCCACCATGTGTCCCGGCCGCAAAGCCGGGGCGGTTGCCATCTTAGGCCTCGGGTCGCGCATAGTCACTCGCGCTCGGCCAGGAGCGCCAGGAGCGGCGGGTTGATGTACAGGTTCTCGCGTCCCGCCTTGATCTCCTCGAGGAGGCCTTCGGCCGTAAGGGCTTTCAGGTAGACGGCGGCCGTCTGGCGCTTGGCGATATCCGCTTTGACCACGTCGCCGATCCGGCAGTAGGGATGCACGAAGATCAGCTCCGCCAACTCCCGGGAGTAGATCTTCGGCATCCTCTGCC
>JAJDVM010000364.1 GCA_022826125.1 Defluviicoccus sp. | reverse complement strand
GACCTGCCAGCCGGCGTCGCGCAGCAGGGCCGCGATGCGCCGGTAGCCGTAACGGCCATACTGGCGGGCCAGCGCGATCATGTCCGCGACCAGGCGGTCCTCGTCGTCACGGCCGCGCGGAATGCGGCGCTGGGTCGAGCGGTGCTGCCCCAGCACCCGGCAAGCGCGGCGTTCCGAGACCCCGGGCCGGTCGCAGGCATGGTCGATGCACTGGCGGCGACGCGAGGGGCTTAGAAGTTTCCCCCTGCGGCTTCCTTGAGTATCTGCTTGTCCAGCGTCAGGTCCGAGACCGCGCGGCGCAGCCGCTCGTTCTCCTTCTCAAGCTCCTTCAGACGGCGGAGCTGATCGCCGCTCATCCCGGCATACTCCTTGCGCCAGCGATAGAACGTGACCTCGCTGATGCCGAGCTGACGGATCGCGTCCGCCATCGACATGCCTTGCCCGTGCAGGACTTCTGCCTGCCGCAGCAGGCTCACGATCTCCTCGGGCTTGTAACGCTTCCTTGCCATCGTCGGTCCTCCTCTTTCCATAACCTAAGGGTGGACCAATTCGATGGGGGAGGATCAGCATCCTTATCGAGGAAGGTGTCGCGGCGGCGAGCTCGGATCGTTGAGGTAGCAGGCCCAGTCATCCATCAACTGGCGTCGTCGTTCGAACAAGTCGCTACGGAAATACGCTGCCTCGACTCCGGGTACTGCGTGCGCAAGGGCTGCTTCGGCGAGCTCGCGGGGCTTACCGGTCTCGGCACACCAATCCCGAAAGGTCGAGCGAAATCCATGAACGGTCGCCCGGTCTGCTAGACCGGTGTCGCGTAGAAGCTTGGTCAGGGCCATGTCGCTGAGTGGGCGTCCGCGCCGCGCAGGCGACGGAAAGACTAGGTCGGAGTCGTCGCGCAACGGCAGCGCCCGTTGGAGGACGGCCATGGCGGCATCGGACAGCGGAACGCGGTGTTCGAGGCCGGACTTGGTGCGGTTCCGGGGAATGCGCCAGTCTTTGGCCTGAAGGTTGATTTCGTTCCATGCGGCGCCGCGGACTTCGCCCGACCGACACGCGGTCAGTACGACGAACCAGAAGGCCAGTTTGGCGGCCAAGGACGCTCTGGAGGCCTCCACGGTTGCTAGCGCGTCCGCGACCTCGGTGTATGGGAGGGCGCGGAGATGGGCCTTCACGGCCGGCATCGTGGGGAGGGCGCCGTCGATCGCTTCGCCGGCGGCGTTGACCTCGATATGGCCGTGTGCCTGGGCCCACTTCAGGGTGGCCCGAATTCGCTGGCGGAGCTTGCGGGCGGTTTCCGGCTTGGTGGACCAGATGGGCGTCAGTACCCGCAGCACATCCTCGCGCGCGATTCGGTCCACACGCATGTTGCCGAGGATGGGAAATGCATGCCGCTCCAGATGGGCCATCCACGCGCGGGTTGCCTTTGCGGTGCGGAGCCTGGGTGCGTTGGCCTCGAACGTGGCTTCGGCCGCTTCCCGGAAGGTCGGGACCTTGAGGCGCCTCTTGCGCTTCTCCGCAAGGGGGTCGCCGCCGCCACGGATCGTTCTTCGGTTCTGGAATGCGGTTTCGCGAGCTTCGGCCAGGCTCACAAGGGGCCAGCCGCCGAGGCCGATGTCGCAGCGCTTGCCGAGAATCACCACTCGCTGAACCCAGCACTTGGTGCCGCCTGGTGTGACGCGGAGGTAGAGCGTGCCGCCGTCGCCATACATTCCGGGTTCCGACAGCTTCTTGATTCCCGCCACGGACAGCTTGGTCATTGTCCCACATCCAGTCCCACACGCCGAATCGGATTTTACTGGAATCGTGCGGAAGTGGCAAGCATGGAGGGCAAGAAAAAGCCCCGGTATTCCGGGGCTTTAGGTGGGTTTGAAGGATTTCTTGGGACCTTGTCGGTCCTTGATCTGGCTCCCCGGGCCGGACTCGAACCAGCGACCCAGCGGTTAACAGCCGCTTGCTCTACCAACTGAGCTACCGGGGATCGTTGTTCGCTGTTTTGGCCGCTCACCTCTTGGCTGAACGTCTAATTGCGCGTCCCATATAGCATCAAGCCGGCCGCCATTCCAGATACCACCGCCTCGGCGGCACCGCCGGCGGGGGCCGGTTGCACCGCCGGCTGAATCGTGGCAAGTCTCGACCGCGTGTGGGCGCATAGCTCAGTTGGTAGAGCAGCTGACTCTTAATCAGCGGGTCCTAGGTTCGAGTCCTAGTGCGCCCACCAAAATCCCCCTCTATACCAATGCATTAGAGGGGATTTTCATTTGAGGTTCTAGGTTCTCTTTCTTCAGGCACCCTATAGGTGCCACTATTTTGTAACCTCCCGGCTGCTCCAGACCACGGCGAAGGTAAGGGTTAGGGTGGGTTCGGGTGGTTCGGCGGGAACGTTTGGTCCCTTGGTGACGTCGAACTGGCGACGCTATTCCTCGAACGCCACCGCCCGGACTTCCTCGATCCGTTCGTCCCCGGTGAAGCGCCAGATGCCGATATGGCCGCGGCGCAGATCGCCGTTCTGGTCCCAGTCCATGCTGCCCGAGGCGCCTTCGTAGTCGATCTCCCCGCCGTCGGCGAGAATGCGGAGCGCATCGGCGATACCCTTCGGGCCAGCAGTCACGACGGCGCCCGGCGAGCTGCCCACCGCGCGCAGCCGGTCGCGGATCGCGGCGCCGCCCGTCCGGCCCGCGGCCTGCGCCGCGAGCGCCAGGGCCACCGTGGCATCATAGGCCTCCTTGACGTAGGCAAGCACCGGAAGCGCGCCGTACTCGGAGACCCAGGCCGCCTCCCAAGCGGCGGACGCGGCGCTCTCCGGCGCCGATGCGGGCCCGGTGCCGTACATGTCGCCGAGGCGGGCGCCGCCCAAGGACCGGACCAGGCTCACCCGCTTGGCGGCGTCGCCGAAGACGAAGCTGTCGTAAAGGCCATTGTCGAGCGCCTCGCGCACCATGGCCAGCGCCGCCGCCTCGAAGGCGATCACCACCAGGGCTTGCGCGCCCTCGCCCGCGGACTCCCGCAGCGCGGACAGGAAGCCGGTCCGATTGCGGTCCACCGGGACGGCCCTGAGGGGACCGTCCCAGGCGGCTTCGAAGGCACCGGCAAGGCCCCGCCCCCAGGGGTCGTCGACATAGACCAGGCCGACATTGTCGAAGCCGCGTTCGCGCGCGAGGCCGGCGAGCACGGGTCCCTGGGACACGTCGGAGAGCGCGGTTCGAAACAGGAAATTGTTGTCTGCGACGGCGGTCAGTGCCGGCGACGTGGCCGAGAAGCTGACGGTTGGGACGGCGGCGGGACCGGTCACCCGCTCGGCCACCGGCAGCGCGCTGGCGCTGGCGTTGGGGCCGACGATGGCGTGCACGCCCTCGGCCTCGACAAGACGCCGCGCCGCCGCGACGGCCTTCTCCGGGTCCGCCGTGGCGTCCCCGATCGCGACCGTCACCGGCAGGCCGAACACGCCGCCGGCATCGTTGACATGCCCGATCGCGAGTTCGAACGCCCGCTGCCTATCCCTCAGCACCTCCGCCGAACCGCTGCCGAAGTCCGTCAGCAACCCGATCTTGAGCGCAGCGGGTTCGTCCGCCCGCGCCATCGTCGCGCCGATGAGCGTCATGCCCGCCGCACCCAGCAGCAGCCCGATCGCGCAGACCCAGAAGGATGTCCGGTCGCGGAAACCACGGATCATTGGGAACGTCCTCCATTCCGACGCGCGAACGCTGAATCCGGCTCGCCATATGCTTCGCTATCGACCTTCAGAACCTTGCGCCCTATCGCCAATCCGGGAGTATGCTGTCGGGAGTGCCAGCTCCAGCACCGTGACCATGTATCATGATTCAAATGACGAGATTCGCGGACATGATGAGTGGGTGTCGATCAGATGCCAAAGGAGAAACAGATCCATCACCCAAGGCTCCGATAGCGATTCAGTGCTTCCAGTTTCATCTCTCGAAGAAGGTTTTTCTCTACCATTTTGAATGCACTTTTCAACCCCCAGGAATACCGAATGTCGACCGTCGCTATCCCGGAAGACTCTATAGTTCTCCGGCGGGGGATCTTGTTCTTGTTCGATAGCTCGACTAACTCGCAAATCCCGCCTCGATCAGAAATGACGATTGGTGAGCAGCATTCGATGGCCCTCCCCATCATTAGCGTTGCGAGCCGCACCGAATCCGCCGGGACCCGGTTCCAGTGATTCCAAATGATCCGTCATTATCCCCTTGACACGTCATCCCGCCCTCCCCATATTGGGAATAAGGAGGACGAAATGACGACATTCTACGAGTTTCAACGCCAGTTTCCCGATGATGAAGCGTGCCTGAAACGCATCATGGTCGAGCGCTATGGTGGCACAGAGTTGGACTGCCCGAAGTGCGGAGCGCACGGGAAGTTCTACCGCCTGACGCGAGACCGCGCCTACTTGTGCCAGCACTGCAAACACCACATTTACCCGTGCGTCGGCACGCCTATGGAGCGCTCGCGGACGCCGGTTCACAAGTGGTTCTACGCGATGTTCCTGTTCACGAACACGCGCCACGGCGTCTCCGCGAAGGAGCTGCAACGCCAGCTTGGCGTGACGTACAAGACCGCTTGGCGCATGGCGCACGAGATCAGGAAGTTCATGGCGGATGTGGACGGTGAGACGCCGCTGGGCGGAGTTGTCGAGGCTGACGAGACGCTGGTCGGCGGCAAAGTCAAGGGGAAGGGCCGGGGCTACCGCGAGAACAAGACCACGGTGTTCGGCATGATCGAGCGCGGCGGCGATTTGATGGCGAAGGTCGTACCGGACGTGAAGCGGCGGACCCTGGAGCCGATCATCCGCGAGAACGTCGAGCCGGGCAGCACGGTCCATACGGACGAGCTGCGCAGCTATCTGTCGCTGGACCGGGCGGGCTACGAGCACGAGACCGTCAACCACGGCGCCGGCGAGTATGTGCGCGAGGACTGCCACGTCAACGCCGTCGAGGGCTTTTGGGCGCGGCTGAAGCTGTCGATCCGCGGGACGCACGTTCATGTTTCGGGGAAGCACCTTCAGAAGTACGTGAAGGAGTTTGAGTACCGCTACAATCGGCGGAAGCGGCCCGAGCGGATGTTCGGCGACTTGGTGGCCCACCTTTGAGCATCGCGCTCAAGAGCGTGTCGAAGCGGCGCTTGGCGACCTCGGGCGGCAGAGGATCGTCCTTCCTCACGCTAACCCCCTGATTCCGCTAATCAATTGATTTTCCACAACATTTAGCGTCCCAAACAAGCTCTTGTGCTTGTTCGGGCAAGCTATCGTGGATATGGTGGTGGGAGGAAGGCCCCGTGGTCGAGCGGTAAGACACTCGGTTGGCATCCCGAGGGATCGCGGGTTCGAGTCCCGCCGGGGCCTCCCTCCCACGACAGGGTGTCGTGGTCTTGCGCCCCGCACAATAGCCGTATCGCCCTTCCTCCCGCAATCCCCGTTATTCACAGGGTGGACAGCGGTGCTCGTCCGGTCCACCATCCCCCTTGCAACCACTATGCGTCCCGCTAAGTCGGGCCGCCCGCTGAATACAATAGCCTTAACCCGGCGCGGGGTAGCTCCCTGCGCTTGGCGAATAGGCGGGGTCCCTGTGCTTACACGCATGGTGGTTGCAACGGCCCGGCACCCGGCCGGGCGAGCACAGGGAGATGCACCATGCACAAGACGATTCTGGCTGCGCTCGGCAGCCTCTTGATCCTCGCGGCCTGCGGCGGTGGAGGCAGCAATCCGCCTATGGCAGGAGCGCCACCAGACGATCCGCCACCCGCCGATCAACCTGAGCCCGATCCGGAACCAGATCCAGAACCCGAGCCGCCTGATGACGATGATGATTTCCGGGACGAGAGCGCGATCTCCGTGGGCTATCCCAGCTACAGGCCGGCCAACGTCGCCACCTACACCTTGCAGGCCTCCCTTCGGGGGATCGATTCCTATGTGGGACAGCGAACCTTCGACGATGGTGCGTGGACAGACTGGTATGCGGATATCACCGACGTCGCCGACGCATCGTTCGGCATGACCATCGCTCCGGACGGCCGCATCTACCCTTGGGCCATAGGGCCGATGCCGGATCGAGGACTCTCCGCAAACCAGACCCTTGCTGGGACGGTGAGCTGGGCGGGTGGCCTCGGAGGCATAGGACTGGATGGCATTCTCGTGGCAGGCTTGGCCGATATGACCATTGAACTGGAGACGTTGAGCGGACAACTGGCCTTCACCGAGATGCAGTACTGGTCGAGCCTCGCAGAGTTCTCCGTCGAAACCGGGACGCAATGGGGAGGCGGCGAGCTCGAATACGACATCGCCGTAAGCGGCAACTTTTTCCGGGACACCGGCGGCGACGAGGGAGCTGTCATCGGCGCGTTTTTCGGCCCAGGGCACGAAGGCATGGGTGGTAGACTGACGCGCGACGATCTGGTTGGGGCGTTTGGCGGAAGCCGCTAGAAGTTCAGGGGGCGCGAGGATCATTCTTCGCGTCCCTCATTTTGTTTTGTCACCGCGAACTCAAGCATCCTCTTCTCCAGTTCGTCGAACCAAGAACGTGCGCCTTTCACGTCGCCATCGTGCGAGTAGACGAGAAGCTTCAAAAGGAAAATCCGCCATGTAGCCTCGCTCCGAGGCGCGGGGCATGGGATTTTCAGGCGCCCTAACTTCCGTTCCAAGAGCTGTCGTTTAATCGCGCGTAGAGCCTCCGACCCTTCTTGTCTCTCGATCCGGTCTAATTCCGTAGCAATAGCATCGTGAAGAGCCTCAAATCTCTTGCCTGGGGAACCGCCCCCCACGATTCCTAACAGCTCCCGACGATAAAGCACCATCGGGCCACCGACACCGAGCGCAATCATGGTTGCGCCGGCCCACAGCGGCAGAGAAAATCCCAGAGCTTCCATTACAACCGCTGCCCCGATGAGCGGTGTTTCGCCCAGAGCGGTGGCGACGTGTTTACGCATCGCCTCACGCTACGGATTCCCGCTCTGACGTGTCAAGGGGATAATGGCGGTTGGACCAGACGCGAGGCGGACCCGCCGCGGCCGTCTGTAACCCCGCCGACCGTCCAAAGAAATGCCGCCAACCATCAGGGTACGTCCGCACGTTCTTCCCGTGGGCTGGGCGCAGCCCGCCTGCGGACGCGCCAAGCCTCTCGAGGAAGGCGCGCCGGGTCCCCGGCCGGTCCACCGCGCGGGGCGGAGGAGCGCCCCTCTTCCCTGCATTCCGACGCCCCTTGCCGGGAGCCGAAGACAGGGGCCGTCGAGCCAGCTCGGGTCCCGACGGGCGGCCCTGCCAACCGACGCAACCCGAGCCGATGCCCTGTCCGGGCGCCGACAGTGTGCCGGTGCCAACGGTCGGATCCGCCTTGGACATCGTGACATCGTCGCGACGCCCCGAAACACACACCATTTAGGTAATTTTGCACACAATATACTCACGGACACCCTGCTATACAGCAATAAACACTCACGACTTCCCGATCGACACCGCCCGAACATGAGGCGGCCGATGCGGCTCCGGAAACGAAGAATGGATCTACGAGGCCGGCCTCGCGGCCTGCATCCAGAACCTGGACACCTGGGCGGGCGATCTGGAATGACCGAATTGGGAGAGAGCGACATGATGCCTCCCTCTCCCGGTGCCGCCCCGGCCTGATCCCTGTAGTAGGGCCGGGGCGGCCATGAATCGCCTGAACTACGCGGCCGAGGTCGCCACGGCGGCGCGATCATCTTCAGAATCGAGGCGCGCTAACCAAGAAGGGAATAAGCATCAAACACATCATTATCTCTCTAGCCCTCGCACTTTCCTTGGCTCTCTCGTCTGGCTTGGCTCTCGCACATTCAGGCGGCACTGAAGCTGCCGGATGCCATAACAACCACAAAAGCGGCGGATATCATTGCCACTTGATAGAAAGTGGAGACGGGGATGATCGCCGCCATTCCCGTCAGGCCGTACGCGCTGAGGTAACCATGAAGCAGCAGAAAATCGACATCATCCACGGAGACGCCAACGGATGCGAAGGAACTCGGCCCCCTCAAGGTACCCAGAGCGCGCTCGCGTCGGTTGAGGATGGGGCGGAGGCCTATGCTTGATAAGGTCAACAAAATTGCGACCACTTGTGCCGCTGTCATTTTGGGAGGCAGCGCACTCCTCGCGTTGATCACGTCGGCTGTAGTATGGGTCAAAGATATTGAGGAGAAGGGCATTGGCAATCGATGCGAAGTCAAGGCCGAACTCAGTATTCTGGACGAGAAAATTGAATTATTGAGACTTCGCACGGAACTTTTGCAGGCGGAGACGGACATTGACAACTTCACGACATTCCGGAAGGCCTCCCCAAGCGGTACAGATATCAGGCTATATAACCAAGCCATAGCTGGAAGACAGGATAGAAAAGTTCTGTTGAAAGAAATGATTGGCAACCAAGAAAGGGCTGTTGGTAACGCGGTGGCGGAACGGGACAGGTGCTACGAGTAGCACCCCCCCCTAGAATCTCCCGCCCCGAGAGGAGATACGAATCCCGTCGCCGCACAGCTCTCGCGCGCGGCGGCGGGGCGGCGTCCCGGTCCCGGTCTTGATCTCGTGAGCCTCCGGGGCCGGGGCGCTTGCCCGACGAAATGAGAGGAGACAACCATCACGGTATTCGGCAGACCCACGGGCACATGATGGTGCCGTTCGTTCCCCGTCTCGACGTGGCCGGGGCACACCACCATGCCCGAATGTGGAGAACACGCGCGACAATATCCTCGGAGGCGGCCCGATCGAGCAGGTTGGCGGTCGTACTCTCCACTGCCTGGACGACTACGCACAGCCGGATGCCCTCGCTTCGGGCCGCCTGTCTCCCAGGTACGACGTTCGCACACGACGCCCGTTCGACAAGGGTATCGGACCGCCGTCCAACCACTTGCCCGTTCACAGAGCCGACCAGCTCCCCGGGATCCACGATGGTTTCGCATTCGCTACGCCAGCGCTCATACCGTTCGCTTCGTCCCAGTGTCGCCGTTCGATAGCTCGCCGTGCAGAAGAACTCCGCGCCGCTGGACTTGCGGTGGTCTTGCGCCGCTTCGACTACCAAGCCACCTGCGCCTCGCATCCGTGTGTCAATTTTGCGGGCGTTGGCCCCTATGTCACGATGAACCCGACGAGAGAACTAGCGCCAAAGCTCGACTGACGCCCCAGCCGGCGAAACGCCACATACTTCACTATTAAGCAGGGGGCTGATCATGAAAACTGTAGTCGCAGCGCTCGCAGTGTGCGGGCTTGTGCTGAGCGCCCTCCCGGATGTGGCCCTGGACGCCGCCAACGCAGCAGCCGAGGAAGTCGCGGCGCAGGACGCGCCCATGTCGCGCGAGCAACGCATCCAGGTACAACAAGGTCTCGCCGCGCTTGGCTTCGATCCCGGTCCCGCCGACGGTCTGTTCGGCCCCAAGACTCGGGCGGCAATCTGGGACTGGCAGAACGCGAAGGGTCTGGAGGCGACGGGCTTTCTCACGCGGAAAGAGGCGGAGGCACTCGGAGCGATGGGTCAGGCAGCCGAGGCGTACGACGAAGATTCCGATCCTCAAGTTGTGGAGCCGAACGATCTGGAGTCCGGGGAAAGCGCGCCGGAACCGTCCGGCTCTCGGAACCGGGTGCTTTACTTTCCGCAATGCAGCGGCCTGGACGAACTCCCACCCGAAGAACCGGGATGCTGGCAAGCCATTTCCAACCACCAAGAATGCGACTTGTTTCTGCCGCGATCGAATTTTGGATACCGCAAGTATCAAGTCATGTGGTCCGGTGTCTGCCGGCACAATGCAGCCCACGGAAGGGGCTCGCTGAAATATGACTCTGAAATAGGTGACGAAGGGGGTGAGACCCTCAGCCTGTCCGGGACAATTGTCACAGGAAAGATGCAGGGAGATTGGGTCGGCAACTTTCGCACGTCCGACGGACTTGAAGGCACCATTCAAGGCCATTTTGTAGACGGCGAAGCGAACGGCCATTGGGTCTATTGGGGTCGTCTTCCTGACGGAGAGGAGTTCACTAGGGGGGGTCCTTATGTGGACGGCGTGGCGCACGGCCGTTGGGTCCAACGCATTCAACATCTTGACGGAACTGAGGTTACTACCGAACACTCCTATGTGGACGGCGTGGAGCACGGCCGTAGGGTCCAACGGTTTCGCTATCCCGACGGAGATGAGGACACTTTGTATTTCGAATGTCATCACGGTGAATGTGAGGAGCAGTGAATCCCGCGGCGCCCGGTCGAGCGGGATATTGCGCCACTTTGAGCGCCATCGCCTCGTCGCAAAGTCCCCGCCCCTCGACCGAGGCTCAGACACCGGTCAAATGCCGCTTCCCTTGGCGTCAGCCTGCCCGAAAACGGTCAGAACGCCGCATTGACACCCAGCAGGAACACGTTCGAGCGGGTGGCGGCATCGCTGATCGTGCGGTCCGCAACCACGTTGCCGTCTTCGTCCCTGATACTGCCGCCGCTGATGAAGTTGAGCGGCGCGAATCCCTCCACGCGGACGTACTCTGCGAAGAGCTTCACGCTGGGCCGCACGAACCAGGCAGCGCCCACCACGAACTGATCCTGCTGTTCCCACGGCGCGCCGTCCGGGCCCGCAGTGAAGCGGCTGAACTCAGCCGAAAGGTCGACCGGGCCACCGTAGAACTCGAGCCGGTATCTGACGCCGATATCGAAAGCGGTGACGTCGCTCGCCGCAAACTCCGGCATGCCTGGATTGAAGGTTCCCGGCCACGCATCGAGCGTCCGTGCGAATTCGCCCTTGAGCAAGAGGTTTCCACTTTCCAGCCTGGCATACACGTCGAAGGCCGGGTTGTTGTCCCGGCAAGGCATGAAGTGTGCGACGGGGAAGTCCTGGCAATAAGCGGACCCGTGCAGGAAAGACCCGCCGACAAGAAGCTTCCCGATCAAGCCGGGACGGAACGTGTAGTTCGCATCCACCGAGAAATTATTCACCTTGCCCGGAACGTTTGTGCCCTCGACCGGGGTGTTTACGGCGCGAAACTGGCTGCCGCCCTGGATGCCCATCGCGGTCACGTTCAGGCTCTTGCCGGCATAGCCTGCGGCCACCCCGTTGGCGAGCCCGCCGAAAGCGTGCCAAACCGTGGACGCGGTAAAGGGATTGACAGTGTCGGTCAGGCCGAACGGAACCGCCATCTTGCCCAGGCTGGCGAAGAGCCGCGAGCGGTCGAGATTTCCGATCAGAATGTAGGCCCGCCGGACCTGAACCTGATTGCGCTCAAGATCGGTGTTGGTGCCCTTTCCGAAGCTCTGTTCGGGATCGAACAGCATTACCGCGTGGGCGGCGATCCAATCGCCGAGCATGGCGGTCGCGCCAAGCTGCGCCGAATGAACGACCGCTTCCGACACCTCCTTCCCGACCTGGTTGCTGGCGGTCGGGTGGCGCATCAGGTAACCGAACTTGTCGTCCCGGTTGCTGGTCTGGTAATCGGCGACCGCGGTGACCGCCCCCTGCACGTGCACGGTGTCCCGGGCGAGTGTTCCGTTCCTCTTGCGACCGAGGATCAGGCGCTGCTTGCGGTTGATGTCGGTGGTGGGATCGAGGATCGCGTAGCCGTAAGCCGGGTCGACGCGGACGTATCCCGGACCACTACCTTCGGACACCGTGCCCCGGCCGGTTGAATCTGACTTGCGCTCTGCGGCCCGTTCCGCCTTGAGCGCGTCCACCTCGCGTCGAAGCTGCCGGTTTTCTCGTTCCAGCCTGTCGAGGCGTTCGATCACACTCTCGTTCGACTGGGCGTCGGCAGTGCCGAAGGAGAGGCAGAGCGCCAGCGCAAAGGCAGCACTCGCAGCGATCGAGACCCACGTCGAGCACGATGCGCCGACCTCCCGGGCATTCGTCGACCCATCGCGATGCCGAGGCTGCGACTTCACGTATTGCCCACGTCCTTGGAAATCACACCACTCAACCATGGTTCAGGCAGCTGAAAATGGAGCCCACACGACCTCCGCCACACCCGGCATGGCAAACCCTCCTCGACCGGCGAGAGCAACCCCGACGGTCGCGTCTGCATGGTTACTCTCTCCGGCCGAATGTTCCGGCGCCCCATCCGTGGAACCGTTCAGGGCCTCACGACGCCACGGAGCGCCACCGGACGCACTCCCTTCCCGTCTAATTATCGTGTCATTCTCGAATTTGTCCATCTCGCCAACATATAATACTCGTGTCGGAGGTAAACGGTGCGGCGCACCACCTCGACGTCAATCCGTAGCAAGTGTCAGAGCCAGGCAACGGTGATGGTCGAGGAGAGGGGTATTGACACTGGCGTCGATGACGCGATCGATGGCGCGGCCCGCTCTCGCGTTTGAGCGTGCGCACGGTACTTGATGGTGGGGATTTCAGATAAATTGATGGTCGTTCTGCGGCAGATTGTTGATCTGCGCCTGGTGAGGTGCAGATCGGTCACCGCCGCCGCAGCATCTGGTTCCAGTCCATGGCGCCCCATTGGCGCAGATCGATCACTCTCGGACCGTTGACGGCGAGACGATGGCGGTGCGGTCCCCGGCGCCGTTGGCGTCGCAGGCACACACGATGCGCGTCGGTTTCCAGTCCTCGATCCAGGGAGGGATCGAGCTGGCGACGCCGGCGGTTGAGACGACGACGGTACCGTGCTCGACGGATCCTGGCTGGACCTTCGCGGCCGATCCCCCGGTCCCGTTGCTTGTCCCTACTTGACCACGAGATCGGCGCCAACCCGACCCAGGTCGCAAGCTCACGGCGACTGCGGAACTCGCGGCAGAAGACCTCGTATTCAAGCAGCGTCGCATCGTTCTCGCCGATCCCTTTCAACCGGTACAATGTCGTGATCTTGGCCGCCGCCTGCTCCTCGCTCCCCTCCCGTGTGACCGCCTCAACGGCAGCTACGCCCCTGGAGGGTGTCGCCGTCTGCCGTTCAGCCACTCGTCTCGACCATCACCGTGGCCTGGCCCCGACATTTGCTACGGCTTGGCGTCGAGGTGGTGCGCACGCAACGCTTATCCGTCGTTTATGTTCAGACGCGATACTTCATGTTGACGCGATGGACAAATTCGCTAATCACACGTTAAGTTGACTCGGTGGGACTGCGTGGCGTCCTGAGGCGATGAACCGTTCCGGGGGACGGGCTCCGGCGCCTCAGCAGCCCAGCGGCATGACGCGCTTCCGGTGCTTCAAGTGTGAAGGAGGTCAGATGAAGCGATTCGTCTTCTGCGCTTTGGCTGCGAGCCTGATTCTGGCGGGGGCTGCGCGTGCCCACTATACAAGTCCGGGCGCCTGCCAGGTCGAAGACTGGCGCTGGTGGCACACCAAGGCGCTCAGGGTCATGGGCATCGAGGGCGTCGCCACCTGCGATACTGGCACCGTCGATTTGCGGGCCTATGACCAGAGGGACGGCAAGCGGATTTTCCTGGGCGTAGGCAGCACCTTCATTGAAGGCCGCATCTTCAAGACCACCATCCTCGCGGTGGACCCGAGGCCCGCTGATCCGGTGGTGGAATTCACCGTCATGCCGGACGAGTGATCGGCACCCGGAATCCCATGCGATACGCCCTCCCCGCCCGCCTGATTCACTGGCTGATGGCGCGCGGCTTCCTGTTCATGTGGGTCTCCGGCTTCATGATCGGCAACGTCGTGGCGGAGGATTCGGACCTCGAAAAGTTGCTCTTCTACCTTCACTTCTCGATTGCCGTGACCCTGGGGGCGCTCCTCGTCCTGCGGATCGCCGTCAGGCTGACGCACCGCGCGCCGCCCCTTCCGACCGAGATACGGCCGATCGAGAGGACCGGCGCCCACCTCGCCCATGCAGCGCTCTACGCGCTGCCTGCGGTCATCATCACCTTGGGCTGGTGCTCGTCCAATATCGGCGGGCACCTCGTCCACTGGTTCGGCATCGAGCTCCCGAAGGTCTTTCCCGATGCCGAAGAGTTCGATGGTCTCGTTGAAGGTCTCCATATGTGGCTCGCCTACGCCATGCTGGCCGTGGCCCTCGCGCATATCGCGGGGGCTTTCAAGCACCGGTGGATCGACGGCCACGACGTGATCGAACGCATGACGTTCGGGAGGCAGCGTTGAAGCCCGTACCGTCTTGGTGCCGCTTTGTTGAGTTCCCATCGGTGGCGGCACGAGTTGGGGAGAGAGAGATTGATGCCTCGCTTTCCCCGGTCGCCCCGGCCCTTTTCCGTGGTGGGGCCGGGGCGGCTTTGAAGCAATGAGGAACGGGCAGTTCGCTGTTTTCGCTGTGATCGCGGCGCTCGTCATCGGCGCGGCGGCGGCCGTCATCGCCATATCCATCGGTGTCTTGGACGCGGGGGAAATTGCAAGCGGGATGGACGCTTGGACCGTGACCCTGGTGCACGAGAACTGACGAGGAGAAGACCATGAAGCGCATCGTCATCGGGGCTGCCCTTGCCGCCCTCATCGCCCTGCCCGGCGTCGCCGCCGCCGAACATCGCAGCGGCATCTTGGACAACGTGATCTGGCCCTGCGTCGATAATGAAGTGCAGGAATTGGACCTGATGGAGCACCATGCCGCGCCGGCCGCGACCATCATGTTCGAGCTTGACCGCGACTATTACGAAGAGGTCATCGACGCGGTTGAAGCCGCCTTCCGCGAGCACCCCACTGCCGCGCCCGACACAATCTACGAGGCCGGCCTCGCGGCTTGCATTCAGAACCTGGACACTTGGGCCGGCGAGCCGGAATGAAGCTGTGACCGGAACGGGAGAACGGTTGCCGTCTTCGGACTCGCGTGGCGGCACTGACGGGCGTCTGCAGTCCCTGTCCTCAATGCGTAGGCCATGCAGGCGCTTCACTAGGCCGGGCCGTCGACGCCGCTTGGTTCCAGGCGGCCCGGCTGTTTTCTGCGGAATGAACCGCCTGATCTACGTGGCTGAGGTCGCCACGGCGCTCGCGATCATCGCCAGACTCGTGGCGCTATAGGGAGGAACGGCGTGACGCCCTTCACCAACTTCGCCGACATGAAAGAGCAGATGGAGAACAATCTCGACATTTTGAACGGCCGTCTCATGATGGATACCAATCTCGGCCGCTTCGCGTGGCTTCCTCAAGACAAGCCCGTTCAGGATGCCGAAAGTGGGCCCTCTCAAGAGAAGCCCGAAGGGGCCGGCTAGATCGGCCTATCGGCGCAAACTATTCGCTGACTATACACTCCGCGAGGAGCTGAAAGGCGTGGGCCTCGCGTTCCTTCGCGATCGCTATTGCTTCCACGGCAGCCTCCAGATCAGCGTACGGCGCTCGATCAAACACGAGGGGGATCAAAGCGAACAGTTCGGCGTTGAGCGCTCACCGCGTGGCCGTGCTTTCGAGGATTACATTGGCGCTGTGGTCAGGTACCTGCGCCGCCGCCGGTGTTGCGAGCCCAGCCGCCAGAATGGCGACGAACGCCAACCGCCTCATGTCACGAACTCCCGACATCGCAAGCGCTTGCCCTCCATCCCCGCCGACAGCCCGCGCGCACTCGCAACCCCGACGTTCGCGTCTTCGCGGTTGCGTTCTCCAGCCGGATGTTCCGGCGCCCCACCCGTGGAATTGTTCATGGCCTCGCGATGCCACGGAGCGCCGCCGAACACACTCCCTTCGCGTCAAGTTATCGTGTCCTCGGCGAATTTATCCATCTCGTCAACATATAAGCCCAGTGTCGAAGCATAAGCGATGGAAGGGACCGGCGAGCAACACGGCGGGCGCCCGCACGTGGGCAGGACCGGCTGCCGCCCCGGCAACATCGACGCCCCCCGTTCCACACCGCCTCGCTCCGGGCAATGCGCTAGAGATCGCGCTCCATCCCGTCGGTGAAGCCGTAGGCCACCTCACCAGAAACTTCGTCGCCACCCGGCGCGTCCGGATTCCTGCGTACTTGACGGCGGAATCCTAATTTGCTTGACCGCGAATCCTGGCCATTTGACCGTCGGGGCGGTGCCGGTTGTCAGTCTCTCCCGGGTGTTGCCGTAGGGGTTCTCCCTTGCTTGTTGGGGGCTGGCCGGAGGCCAGCCCAGTGCGAGCGTAAGCGAGCCCCGTTCGTCATTCAAAGGCCTGTCGGGCGCGGCGGCAAGCTCTCACACACAGCATGCCGCCGCGCACCTCCGCCCTCGCAACCTGAAAGGCGCCGCAGGCGCCCATGGACCCCGGCCTTCAGGCCGGGGCTCTGTTGCCGCCGCCGTCGAGTGGCGGGGGCTTGTTGCGCTTGCGCTGGGACTCGCCCTTGAGCTCGATGCGATAGGCGTTGTGCACGATGCGGTCGAGGATCGCGTCCGCGATCGTTGGCTCTCCGATCACCTTGGGCCAGCGCTCCACGGGGATCTGACTGGCGACGAGGATGGACTTGCGTCCGTGGCGCGCCTCGACGATCTCCAGCAGGTCGCGCCGGCCCTCGGCGGAGAAGCCCTGCAGGCCCCAGTCGTCGAGGACCAGCAGGGAGACCCTGCCCAGGCGGCCCATCAGGCGC
>JAJDVM010000254.1 GCA_022826125.1 Defluviicoccus sp. | reverse complement strand
CCGTCGCCGCGGATCTCCGCCTGACGGAACCCGAACCGCCCCTCGACCGGGCGCGCTGTAGTGCCGACCTTTGAGAGGTCAATCGAGGAAAATCAATGGGTTAACATCCTCAAAACCCCCGAGTTGCGGAAGTCGGGCTAAAGCCCGGAAATCCAGCGAACCGATCCGCTCGGGAGGAGCCGCCCGTCCCTTGATTTCCCCGGCTCCAACACAATATTTAGAAGAATTCTAAATAGAAAACAGGATCGCCATGTCTCAGACATTGCACCCGACCAAAATCGACATTCCCGACGACGCCCGTGCGGCAATGGTCGACCTCCTCAACGACAAGAGCCTCTGGCCGGTCGAGGCGCACGCGCAGTCGGACCGCTGAACCGTCATGCGCCGGTACGCTTTCTGGCCTCTGGCGCTTCTGTGGCTTCCGACCGGCTTCGCGGTCCAGGCGGTCGTCAGGTTCGGACCGGAGGGCGGCCCGTGGGCGGATGCCGCGATGTGGCTGCCGATGGCCGCGCAATCTCTGGCCGTCGTGGCGCCCATTGGGCTGCCGCTGGCGCTGGGATGCCGCCGCCTATGGCGACTGGGCTACCGGCGGACCGCCTGGGTGGCGGGGGCCGGCCTTGGCGCCGCGACGGTGGCGGCGGGGCTCTACGCGGGGCTGCTCGGACCCGTGGCGATCGCGGTTTGCGCCACGATCCTGAGCTTGCCCGTGTGGATCGCCTGTTTCCAGATTTCCCGTCGGACCCGGTAGACCGGATATACGGTTCCCCTACCCTTCCGGGGCTTTCGTCAGCGCCTCGCTCAGTTCCCAGAGGCGGCGCGCCGCATCCCCGTCGTATGAAACGGGCGACGAGCGCACCTGGCTCCTTTTCTCGAAATATTTTCCCGTCACGCCGGCCACCTCGGGCGCGGCGGCGAGATAGACCGCGGTGTCGGCGCCGGCCTCGGGCTTCAGCAGAAACGGACGGCCCAGCCACAAGAGTAGGCGGAGCCACGGTGTCAACTCGCGGAACAAGGCGGTGGAGACCACGCCGGGGTGCAGGCAGTTGGACGTGACCCCGGTTCCCTCGAGGCGCCGGGCGAGCTCGTAGGTGAAGTACACGTTCGCCAGTTTCGAGCGGCTGTAGGCCTCGAAGGGCGAGTAGCCGCGCTCGTTCTGCAAGTCGTCGAAGTCTAGCTCGATCTTCCTATGCGCCCCGGAGGCCACGGTGACGACACGCGCGGGCGCGCACTCCTTGAGCCGTTCGAGCAACAGGCCGGTCAGCAGGAACGGTGCGAGATGGTTGACCGCGAAGGTCATCTCGAACCCGTCCTCGTTCACCCGGCGTTCCCGCCACGCCAGCACGGCCGCATTGTTCAGCAGCACGTCCAGACGGTCGAATCGTCGCAGATACTCTTCCGCCGCCTTTCGGATCTGCGCTTGAGAAGCGAGGTCGGCGATCAACAGATCGAGCGACCCGTTGCCGCTGCGCCGCTCTATTTCGGCCATCGCCGCGCGGCCGCGGGACTCGCTGCGGCACAGCAGCACGACGCGGGCGCCCTGCCGCGCGAGGCCGATCGCCGCGGCCTTGCCGATTCCTGCGTTGGCGCCCGTGATCAGACAGGTCTTGCCCTGCATGGAACCGTTACGCACCCGTTGACGTCGAAGCCCCGGCACCATCGCGCTCGGTCTCCGCGATGACGGAATCGACCACCGCCCGCAACGCTTCCGGGCTGTCCGCTCCGTCGAGCATGGCCTGCCGGTAGACATCCTCCTGCCGATCCGCGCTGTTGCCTTCGGCAATCATGCGCGGGACCCGCGCGAGCGCATCCTCGCAGCCCAAGGCGCGCGCATCGTCTCGGAGCGTCGCGACGAGTTCGTCCGCCAGCTCGGCCACGTCGACCCGACCGCCGCTTCCATTGGGGTGAGGCAGGAACGCGAAAGTACCGTAGCGCTGCGAGATCCAGCGCCCCTCCTCGACCGATTCGGGCGGCAGGTCCTCCGGCCCCTCGCCGGCATCCAGCCTGGCGTCGAGATGGCGAATGAGACAGGCGTAGAGGGCGGCGATCGCCACCGCATCCTCGATCCGCGGGCAGATATCGCAGATCCGGAGTTCGATGGTGGCATAATTCTCGGACGGACGGATATCCCACCACAGATCGGTGCCGTCCTTGATCGCCTCGATCGCGCGGTAACGCTCCACCACGGCGTCGTATTCGCGGCGTGTGCGCATCGCGGGAGGCGTTCCGGTGCGCGGCAGCGCGCCGATCGCCATCTGGCGGTAGGATTTCAGCCCGGTGAGCCGCCCCGCATAGAACGGCGACGAGCACGAGAGCGCAAGAAACACCGCGAGATAGCCGCGCAGTGCGTGCATCACCTCGATCCTGCGGTCGTCGTCGCCGAACCCGGCATGGATGTGCATCCCGCCGATGAAGAACTGCCGCACGCTGTCCTGATAGTCGATCTCCGCGCGCTGGTAACGCTCCTTCTCCGTCACTTTCTGGTCTTGCCAGCGCGCCCAGGGATGGGTGGAGGACGCGACGACTCGCGCGCCGTGCGACCGGGCGGCCTCGATCGCGCAGCGCCGCGTCTCCCTCAGGCTCTGCTCGATCTCGGCGATCGAACCGCACACCCTGGAATTGGTCTCGATCTGCGACCGCAACAACTCGCTGACCACCTTGTGCTCGCCCGCCAGTTCGCTCGCCCGCGCCAGGATCCGCTCGTCAGGATCGGGAACAACGTCGCGCGATCCCGGATCGACGATCATCAGCTCCTCTTCGATGCCTAGGGTGATGTCGACCATTGCGTTATGGCCCCTTTCCGAAGCGTCGTTCTTCGACTTTTCCCGGCGAGGCGGGTCTCGCAGGGCGCGCGTCGACAGTTTACCCGATGGGAGCGTGGGCTGAACCGACCGCGCCTTATTCGGGGCGGAGCGCGATGTCGCCGTACCAGGCCCGCGCCCCGAGCCCGCTATTGTCGGAATCGGTCATGATCGCGATGCCTTCCAGCTTATCGACCTCGCGCCCGAAAAGGCGCAGGAAATCGACGCGAACATCCCTCTTGTGGGTTCGCCAGGTGCCTGCAGCCTGCTTCCCCGAATCGAGCGCGAACATCATCACCCGCGAGGTGAACGGGTTGGGCCAGAATTCGCCGACCCTGGCCTGCCCCGCCCAGACATAGCTGATGCTAATCGGAATTCCGAAAATTCCCTCTCCGGGCGCCACGACATAGACCCGGGCGGCAAAGTCGTCGCCATCCTTGGTCCGTTCGTCCGTCACGCCGGGCGGCTTCTCGACCCGCCAGCTCCATTCGAGAACGGGCGTCTCGGAAAGGTCGATCTCGCGTTCCAGATAGAGGCTGGACGCCGAGGAATCGCTGTCGGCCTCGAGCACCTTCCGGCCTTCGATCTCGACGATGCGGTAGCGGGTATGGCCTTCGAACTCGCGCACCTGCCAGCCATCGATGTCGCCGGCGGAGAACCGGCCCAGCATGAGCGGATCGGCCACCGCCGGCAGCGAGATCAGGACCGCCGCGAAAACGATGAAAACACAACGCTTCACGTGGCTCGAACGCCCGCTATCTCGGCGTGAATGTCGAGCAGCGGACCGACCGTTTCCGCCGGCCGCCGGCCGAAGCCGCATTCGGTCGCGATACCGTAGCCGCCGGCGTATTTGTCGGCCGTCGCCATACGTCGGCGGGTTCCCTCGACGCCGTCGGTGTCGTGGACAAGGCCGAGAAAAAGCCTCGTCTCCGGGTTCAGCGCCAGATCCCTCAGGGGCTCGAAATAGGCGTCGTCGTGGCGTTCGACGGGTACCGGCATGTGGATCCAGTCGATCGACCGCGCGACCCCGGCGGTGAGCCGGTTGGCAAGCGCGACCATCGCGCCCATGTCGCGGGGCTCGACGAAATGCCGACCGCCGAACGAGCCGTAACAGAAATGGTAGCCCATCTCGATTCCGGCCGGGATCGCATCGCCGCACTCGATCAGGCGTTGCGCTATGCCGTCCCAATGGAACGGAAAGTAACTCTGCCGCGCGCCGTCGAAAGCCTGCATGTCGTGCGCGTTGTCCCACTGCCAGGCGATCCGGTCGTGCGGAAGAGCCGCGGCGACCTCCTTGATCTCCTGCATCATGCGCGCGACGTATGACGGCTCGACCCGTATCCGATCATGCGGCGCGATCGCCGAATTCACGACGTTGAACGGACTCGGCACCGCGATCAGGAACCGGGCGTCTGCCGCTATTCTTCCGGATTCCTGCAGTGATTCGAACGTCCGAAAGCTCTCGATGGCGCATTCGGCATAGCCGAGAGGGCGCATTTCCAGCGCGTTCGGTGAAACGCCATCCTTGATTCTCCACCAGGTGGTGTGCGCGATGCTCTTGCCGCCGAGGATCGCGGTGGCGTTCCGGTAATCGCCCTCCGATGGGACCGGTTCGAGTTGGGGATGGTCCCTGAACACATGGTCCTGCCACCGAATCCAGGTCAGCCGCTCGCCGGTTTCTCCGTCGGGGATACGCCTCGCCGCGCCCCCGAGCTTTTTCGAAACGGTGACGAACACCTCTTCGGCGTCCGCTAGGGGGATGCTGCCGCAAAGGTGGATTTCGCGCCCACTCAAGACAGGATTCCTCCGTTATTGCCGTTACCTTCGATCTTGAGGCAAAGGCGGAAGCCGGACAAGCAGAGGAGAGCGGGGAACCCTTCCGGAAGTTCGTTGAGGCGTGTGCGTTGTTCGGAGTTCCTTGCTGAGCAAGGTCTTCCGGACGGGTTGAGATTTTTCTTACCCCAGCGGCGTGGCTGATTTCCGCGGGGTCCGGCGCGACGAACGATCCGGATTGTCGATTTTCACCCCATG
>JAJDVM010000159.1 GCA_022826125.1 Defluviicoccus sp. | reverse complement strand
TACGGGAATTCTCCCGGAACGCGGAGGGCGCGCTCGACGCAGCCAATCAGCGCTACCTCGCCCGCGAGCTCGCGGACTCGCGCGATCTTTTCAACCGCATCGAGAGCCGGCCGCTCACCGAAGAGCAGCGCCGCGCCGTCGCGATCGACGAGAAGCGCAACCTCGTCATCGCCGCGGCCGGAAGCGGCAAGACGTCCGTCATCGTCGCCAAGGCCGCGTGGCTGATCCGCAAGGGGCGCCGCCAACCCTCCGAAATCCTGCTGCTCGCCTTCGCGCGCGACGCGCGGGGCGAAATGGAGGACCGCATCGCCAGCCGCTTCGGCGGCGCGCCCGAGGGGCTGGCCGTCAAGACCTTCCACGCCCTCGGCCTCTCGATCCTCGGCGCCGTCGACGGCCGCGCGCCCTCCCTCTCCCGCGCGGCCGAAGATCCCCAGAAGCTCTTCGGCCTGGTCAAGCAGATCGTCTCCGAGCTGCTCGCGGATCCCGCGCACACAACCGCGCTGATGAACTGGCTCCAGAACCGCTTCGGACCGGAGCGGAGCGACAACGAATTCGCCAATCTCGGCGAATACTACGACTACATCCGCCAGTTCGACCTTCGCTCGCTCAAGGGCGACAGGGTCAGGAGCTTCGACGAGTGCGAGATCGCCAACTTCCTCTATCTCAACGGCGTGCCCTACGAATACGAGGCCCGGTACGAGCACGACACCGCGACCGCCGAGAGGCGCCAGTACAGGCCGGACTTCCACCTCACCGAAGCGGGCGTCTATATCGAGCATTTCGGGCTCGACGCGCGGGGCAACCCGCCGCCCTATCTCGACGGGGAGGCCTATCTCCGCGACCGCGCCTGGAAGCTCGCGCTGCACAGGAAACACAACACCGAGCTGATCGAGACGTTCAGCCACCAGCGCTCCAACGGCGTCCTGCACCGGGTTCTCGCCAACGCTCTCGCCGAGCGTGCCGTAAAACTCGCCCCGATCCCGGCCGAGGAGGTCTTCGCCGCCCTGGAGGAACAGGGCCGGATCGATCCCTTCGTCCGCCTGGCCGCGACCTTCCTGCACCATTTCAACAGCGCGGGGCTGTCATACGAGCAGCTCGCCGCCCGTATCGCCGCCACGCGCGCCCGCGAGCGGGGCGAGGCCTTCCTCGCGGTCTTCCGGCCGATCGCGGAAGGCTACCGCCGCATCCTTCACCAGGACGGGTCGATCGACTTCAACGACATGATCCACCGCGCCGCCAGGCTGGTCGAGCAGGGGCACTACCGCGGCCAGTGGACCTACATCCTGATCGACGAGTTCCAGGACATCTCGCCCGCCCGCGCGCGGCTCCTGAAGGCCCTGGTCGACCAGTCGCCCGGCAACCGCCTCTTCGCGGTCGGCGACGACTGGCAGGCGATTTCGCGCTTCGCGGGCTCGGATATCTCGATCATGCGGGATTTCGAGACGCATTTCGGGGAGGCCGCACAACTCCGCCTGGAAACCACCTTCCGCTGCCCCGACCGGCTCGCCGAGGCGGCCACGCGGTTCGTGCTGCAGAACCCCGCCCAGATCCCCAAGACGGTGCGATCGACCAGGCGCGCGGGCGGGCCCTGCATCCATGTCGGCCTCGCGGCCAACGAGGGCATGACCCTGCTCGACGAGGCGCTCAAGCTCGCCGCCGGCGACGCCGAACGCTACGACGACAAGCCCGACGTCCTCATTCTCGGGCGCTACAACCGCCTGAAACCCGACATCCGCGCCCTCGGACGCGCCTGGCGCGGCCTCTCGCTCTCCTTCCGCACCATCCACGCCTCCAAGGGGCTGGAAGCCGACTACGTGATCGTGCTGGGCCTCAACGGCGGCCAGTACGGCTTCCCGACCGAGATCGCCGACGATCCGCTGCTCGACCTGGTGCTGTCCAAGCCCGAGGCCCACCCCAACGCCGAGGAGAGACGGCTGTTCTACGTCGCGCTCACCCGGGCGCGGCGCCACGTCTTCCTGATCGCCGACGGCGGCTCTCCGTCGAGCTTCGCCACCGAGCTGGTGCATGGCGGTTACGACATCACCCTCTTCGGCCGCCGCCCGGCGCCGGAAACGCCATGCCCGGCCTGCACCGGCGGACGGCTCCAGCGGCGCGAGCATCCGCACACCGGCAAGACCTTCTACGGCTGCTCCAACTACCCGCTCTGCAGGTACGGCCAGCCCGCCTGCCCCGGCTGCGGAACCGGCCTCCCGGTCCGCCGCCAACGCGGTTTCCAATGCACGGATTGCCGACTGGAGCTCGCCGCCTGTCCGCGATGCGAGGGCTGGCTGCAGACCAAGACAGGGCGTTCCGGCGAGTTTCTCGGCTGCTCGAACTACCCCACATGCGGCTATACCCGCTCGATCGAGCGCGACTCGGCCGGGCGCTCCAGGGCGCCCGCACGGGGCATGTGAGCGCTATCGCGCCAGCGCACGATCGCACCGCGCATCCGGTTTATCCCGGCCCCACCCGCGGCTCGCCGGACAACTCGATCGTTCCCCCGACCGCCATTTCGAGGCCACCCGAAATTGCAAGCGGTATGCAAATCTGATAACATTCTGATACCCAACACTTGGAGCCCAACCGATGGTGACGATCAACGTACGGCGACTTGACGAACATGTGGTGGATCGCCTCAAGCAGCGCGCCGCGCAGAACAACCGCTCGCTGGAGGGCGAGGCGCGCCACATCCTGCAATGCGCCGCCGATGACGACATGGCGGCGAAGCGCGCCAGGTTCCTGGAGGCGTCGGACCGGCTGCGAGAGAAGACCAGGGGTCGCAAGCAGACCCCGGCGGAAGTGCTGATCCGCGAGGATCGCGACCACGGCCATCGCGACGACTTCTGATGCGCTTCGTCGTCGATGCGAGCGTGGCGGTCAAGTTGCTGGTCGACGAGCCCGATTCGGATGCCGCGCGGGGACTGGCGGCGAGCGGCGAGGAGTTGCACACGCCGCGCCTGATGGCGTCCGAGGCCGCCAATGCGCTGTGGCGCAAGGCGCGGACGGGTCAGATGGAGCGCGCCGACGCAGGCGCCGCCCTTGCCTGGATGGCCGAAATGCCGCTGCGCTGGCACGACGACGAGACCGTCAGCGCGGACGCGCTCCGTCTGGCGCTGGCCCTCGACCACGCGGTTTACGACTGCGTGTATCTCGCGCTCGCGCACCGTATCGGCGCGACGGTGGTGACGGCGGACCGTCGATTCGTGACGGCTGTTGCGCCGACCGAGCATAGCGAGTCCGTGATGACGCTGGCCGACTACGCGGAAACGCGATGATCGCCGCGCGGCACGAAATATCTCCATCGTAGCCAGACGCGGCCACAGCGTGCCACGGCTTGCCTGTCTTGCTTTTCTTCCATCGATTCGACAAGGGTACGATCATGGCAGAGACAGCGACCTTGTCGTCCGAGTTCCAGATATCGATCCCGAAGTCGGTGAGATCCGCCCGGCACTGGAAAGCCGGACAGATCTTCGCCTTCATCCCCAAGGGAACGGGCGTCCTGCTCGTTCCGGTCCCCGACCGCGACGCCCTCGCGGGTCTCGCCCGGGGCGCTGCGCCATACAATTACCGCGATCGCTCGGATCGCCCCTGACGTGTCCGGTCGACAGCTCGGCCTGGATCGAGTAGCCGATCGGCTCATCCCTCGGCGAGGTCGTTGCCGAGAACCCGCGATGCGCCCAGCAGCGCCACGGCAGCGATGTCCGGAACGTACCCTGGCTCCCCCACCCGGCATCTCGATACTTCCCTGCCCCCAAGGACATGCCGAATGCCCGATACCATCCCTGCACGCCAGCTCCGAATCGGCGACGCCGTCAGCTTCGTCCACCGCCAACGCACCCTGCACGGCCATTTGCTGGAACGCCAAGGCCAACGCCGCTTCGCCCGTGTGATCGACACGGAGGAGCGCATCTGGAAGGTCCCAGCCTCGGCGCTGACGCCCACCGGCGGCCCGCGGCGCACCGTGCTGCTCACGCCCTTCGACGCGGAGCGCGCTCAATGGCGCCTCGGCGATCGGGTCCTCTTCGACAACGCCGGCAACCGGATGCAGGGAAAGATCGTCAAGCTCAACCCGAAACGCGCGCAGGTTCGGTGCGGCAACGATGTCTGGAACGTGCCTTACCCCATGCTCCAACCGATCGACGCCCACGACCGCACCCGGGCCGCCGATCGCCTGCGCGCGGTCGCGGCCATGGCACGCGGGTGCATGGACAGGCACGGTCTCGAGGACTGGACCCTCGCCTTCGTCGAGTCGCGGCGACGCCTCGGCGACTGCCAGTTCGGCGACCGGCTCATCCGCATTGCCCGCCATCACGCCATCGAGGATTCCAACGAACGCATTCGCGACACCGTCCTGCACGAGATCGCGCACGCCATCGCGGGTCCGGAAGCCGGGCACGGCCCGCTCTGGAAAGCCGTCGCCCAGAACGTCGGCGCCACGCCCATGGCCAGAGCGTACGAGACCGACCCCGGCTGACCGCCGGCCCGCCACGATACCGATCGCCGCGCCGCACGCCGACTCCTGCAGCGCGTCCAGATCGAATGCCTCGGCTGGGAGAAGTTCATCACCCGCCACGACAGGCCTTTCACCCTGTTCTATGTCGACCCACCCTACTGGGGGAACGAGACCGATTACGGCAAGGACATCTTCGCGCACGGCGATTTCGAGCGGATGGCGGAGATCCTGCACGGCCTCAAAGGTCGCTTCATCCTGTCATTGAACGACCGGCCGGAGGTCCGGGAGATATTCGCCCGCTTCGACTTCCAGGAAGTGACGACCAGCTATTCGGCAAACGCCAAAAGCGCAAAGCGCAGCGCCGTCGAGCTCCTGATCGGCGGATAGCCCCGGGTGCCAGAAACGCGGGCGGCGCTACTTCAACGAGACCAGCGCGATCTGAAGGGCCAGGGCCACAAAGATCACCCCGATGCCCCACCCGATGAACTTGATGTGCAGCTGGGTGGCCTTGTTCTGGGCAACGAAGTCGTTGACCGTTTCCGACAGCTCGCCGACGTTCGCGGACAGAGCCCGCAGGCTGTCGATCATCTTGGCGAACCCGATGTTGTCGCCCTCGGTGACGACCTCTATGTCGTCGGGCGAGAGATCCTCGATATCCTGATAAGGGCCATCGTAGGGCTTTTCCGCCGCACGTTTGAGCCGGTGAAGCTCGAGCATGATGAAATCGTCCTCGAACGGGAACGAGACGACATGCGGCGACAGGTTGGTCACGCCGATCTTCAGGCGGCCTCGGAAGCCCGGATCCACCTGCGGCCCCGTGGTCGCGATGATGCCCTTGCGGGCATACTTGCTCCTAAGCCCGATCCGTGCGGTGTGATGGCTGTCGAAGCGAATAATCTCGCGGGTGAGCAAGATGCCGAAATCACCCGGGTGGAGCTCGAAATACCCCCGGGCCTCGACATCGACCTTGCCCGCCGATTTCGTCGAGATGCCGGCCGGCCCGACCCGCAAGTCGTAGGAGGCCGGCTGAACCTGGGCGTCCTCGAAGGGCTCGATTCCGATCGCGCCCTGGCCGACCGTATCCCTGATATCCGTGTCGACGAGGATCATTGCCATCGCCTCCCGCGCCGCAGATGCGGTTAAGGAATCACGGATAGGCTGCGCTGGCAAGCGTCAATAAGACCGTTGTCGTCTAACCGAGCTCTTCCGGCGGCTCGCAATCGGCTGGCGATCCCTTCCGGCCCCGGCCATGATGGGCACCGGCAGATGCTGATGGGACCGCCTCCCGACGATCGGGGTCCGGGCAGCGCGGTTCCGGCGGGACCCCTACGCCACACTCACTCCCCGGAATCTCCGCTCGCGTAGATCCTGAGCCCCCGGCGCAGGCCGTGGATCGACTGGCGCTCGCGGTCCTGGAAGAAGGTGAGGACCGCCACAATACCGATCGCCGATCCCGGCTCGCCGGCGACCCGCAAGGCGCCGCCACGAGAAGGGTCGCCGGGTCCGGTCGAAACCGGCCGGGGCAAGCCCAGCTCCGATACCGTCCCCACGCTCGCCGCTGGACCTGAACCCCTTTTCCACATACCTTCAGCGAGGCTGACGATGGCCATGCTTCATGGAACGCCCCACATGGAACCGCTGCCGAGATCGCATCTTCACCAGCTGGTGGACGAACTCCCCGAAGAGGAGATCCAGGCAGCCGAACACTGCCTGAAAGCGCTCTGCGAACACAACGACCCCGTCCTCCGCACCCTCCGATCCGCACCCGTCGACGACGAGCCCCTGACGGAGCAGGAGCGCAAAGAGATCGAGGAAGCGCAGCGTGATCTCGATGCTGGCCACCGCGTGTCCGATGCCCAGATACGCGCCGACCTGGGACTATGAAATGGCAACTCGTCTGGACCCGCCCCGCACGAAAGGACCTGAACGCCCTCGACCGAGTTAGCGCCAACCGGATCCACCCCAGACTTCACCGTTATATCGAAACCGGTCGTGCCGACATTCGTCGGGTCATCAACATGACTCCCGAATCTTGGCGAATCCGCGTCGGTGACCACCGCCCATGGTCCTCGTCGATCGGGCTCTCCGGCCCCGGGACCATGACGCTACGTCGCCGCCGGCGGCGGATCAGGCCCCATCGAGTGTTGCGACGCGGGATTACGACCCGTCACGCCGATTCCGTGCGCCTGGAAGGACAACCGGAAACTTGCGCGGATGCCGCGATAGATGCGATATGGCCGCTAGGGGGACCCTGCGGTCCAAGCGAGCAACGCACGAATTGCAGGTGCGCGATGCCGGTGGCGCAGAAGGATCCCGGCGCGTTTGCGAGAGGAGGAAAAACGGTCATGAACTGGCGCGACCACATCACCGTGGACCCTGAAATCTGTCACGGCAAGGCGTGCATCGCCGGCACTCGGGTACTAGTGACGACGGTGCTGGACAATCTGGCGGCCGGCATGAACGCGGACGAAATCGCGAGAAGCTATCCTTCGATTTCCCGCGATGCGGTACGCGCGGCGCTCAGCTATGCGGCAACCCTGGCCAACGAAAGGGTCGTCGCGCTCCACTAACGGGATAACCGGCATGCGCTTCAAGCTGGACGAGAACCTTCCCGTCGAACTGGCGGACGTGTTTCGCGCGGCCGGGCACGATGCAATGACGACGTTGGACCAGAATCTCAAGGGAGCGCGGGATTCGGATCTTGCGGCTGTCTGCAGGCGGGAAGGCCGTGCCATCGTGACGCTCGATACGGATTTCGCGGACATTCGGACATACCCGCCCGATGCCTATCCCGGACTTGTGGTTTTCCGACCGAGCAGCCAATCTCGCGACCGAATCCTGATGCTCGGAGCGCGTCTGCTCGAGATGCTGTCCGACGCGACGCTCGCGGGCCAGCTCTGGATCGTCGAAGACTCACGTATTCGAGTGCGGCAGTGACATGAAGCGAACCGCCGAAGAAGCCTTCGAGACGGTCATCGAAGCCCACTTGTTGTGAACAGCTATGTGCCGGTCGCCGGCGTGGGCATCGACCGCGAGCGTGCGATCTTCCCGGAAACCGCGGTCGCCTTCCTCCGCGAGACCCAGCCCCGCGAATGGACGAAGCTGGAAGTTCTTCCGTGTGAGAAGAACTTAAAGAGTTGGACGCGGAGCGGGTTCCATAGATATTCGATGGACTTCCGCCCGTGCCGCCCCCGACTTTCCCCTGCCCCGCGACAGCTCCCGCCCCGTGCGGCTGGCGTGGCACCCCGCCCATCGGGGCGACACAAGCCGATCCTTTAGGCCGACCGTCTCCGGGAAAGACCTATGCGAATCCTCAAAACCGGGCAACCGGATCGAGGCTCCTCGAGACCGAAATCCCCATGCCCAAAATCGCGTTCCATATGGCGGCCGCCTGGACCGCCCTCCCGGTCGATCTCCTCGAGCCAACCGGCTGACACCCTCCTCTCCCACTCCTGCCATGGCACCCCGGGCCGCTCGGCCCCGCACCGCCGCGCCCGGGGACTGACCGACTCAATACCTACCGGAACGCCCGCAAGTGTCAGGATCTCCGGATCCGGGCGAGCCCCGGCGGACCGAAAGCGCCCGGGCCATCCCCTTCCGGAGCACGCCGATGACCGATCCCGTCACGATCGCCGCCGATTACACGCTGCGGCCGTCCGAGCTCGCCGAAACCCTTGCGCTGCTGGTCGAGGCGCGCCAGCCCTGCATCGTCTGGGGCCCGCCCGGGGCCGCGAAGAGCCAGATCGCCAACCAGGTCGCGGCCACGCTCAACCGCATCTATCTCGACATCCGCGCGATGCTGCTCGATCCGGTCGACCTGCGCGGCATCCCCTGGCGCGACGCCGACGGCCGCACCCGCTGGGCGCCCCCGGTCTTCCTGCCACCGACCGACGACACGCGCCTCTTCATGCTCAACCTGGAGGAGCTGGCATCCTGCGTCCCCATGGTCCAGGCCTCGCTCTACCAGATCTGCCTGGAACGGAAGCTCGGCGAATACACCCTCCCCGAGGGCGCCTCGATCATCGCCTGCAGCAACCGCGAGCAGGACGGCGCCATCGTCCACCGCATGCCCACCGCCCTCGCCAACCGCTTCATCCACCTCGAGATCCGGGTGGACCACGAAGACTGGTGCCACTGGGCCGCCGGCAACGGCATCGCCCCGGAAGTGCTGTTCTTCATCCAGATGCGTCCCGACCTGCTGCATGACTTCGACCCCCAGTCCTCCGAGAAGGCCTTCGCGTCTCCCCGCAGCTGGGAGTTCGTCTCCAACATCGTCAACCGGCGGCGGGCCAACATGGATCCCTCGATCGAGCGTGCGCTCTTTCGCGGCACCGTGGGCGAGGCGGCCGCGGTCGAATTCGCCGCCTTCCTCAAGATGTGGCGCGAGCTGCCGCATCCCCGCGCGGTGATCGACGATCCGGAGAACGCCCCGGTCCCCGACAACGCGAGCACGCTGATCGCGCTCTGCGGCTCGCTCTACCGCATGGCCGACGACGTCAACATCGGCGCCGTCGTCACCTACGCCACGCGACTGCGGCGCGAGATCGGCGAGTTCCTCGTCGGGTCCTGCATCCGGCGCAACGCCTCGCTGCAGAACACCGAGGCCTTCATCCGCTGGGCTGCGGTCAGGACCCGGTAGGGGTGTCGGGATGCCGCGCTTCCATACCCACAACGCCGTCCTTGACCCGCCGCGAGGCGGAACCCGACACCGCAGCAAGGTCGCGACTTTTGCCACCCTGGAGTAGGGTCGCATCTTCAAGGGAGGGTCCGCCCATGCCGGCAATCCACGCCCGAAACGTTGCGCTTACCCGCGAACTCTCCCGCTTCGTCGACGATCTGGTGGCAGGCGGCGCCTACAACAACGCGAGCGAGGTGGTCCGCGACGCACTGCGCGAGCTCCAGCGCCGCACTCACGCCGACCAGTTGACCGAGATCCAGGCGCGGATCGGCACCGGGCTGGAGCAGCTCGACCGCGGCGAAGGCCGCGACGGCGCCACCGCCGCCGTGCTCGGCAAACTGCTTGAGGAGGCGAAGGGCGCGCGCGGCGAGCGATGAGGATCGTCGTCCTCTCGCCAGCCACGCGCGACCGGCAGGCTCACCTCCTCGCCTGGACCGTCGAACGGATGAACATCGAGGCGCATCTCGAACGTCTTGCGGAGGACGATCGGGAATAACCGCGAGAAGCGGCGCGCCGACTCCGCCCCTGTCCCGACCCCCGGCAGACGCACCCCGGAATTCGTCGTGCCGAAATAACCGCTCCGCGGACATCCGCCGCACCGCGCGCAGTCCGATTCCGCTCCCGATCCCCGTTCCGCGGCGCCCGGGAACAGCCCGTCACCCTCGCGCCTCGCGGCGCCGAGAGGCAGGGCACGCCCGGACGGACACTCGAGCCCGGCCCGGGAGCGGCCGATCCCTCATCCTCCCACAGCCGACAGGGAGCCTCCCATGAATCTCACCCGCGACGCCATGCTGGTCGGCCTCCGGATCACCGCGTGGTCCGGCAGGCGCCACGACCGCGACGCATCCAACCACGTCGCCGCCGCGCACGAAGCGTCCTCCAGCGCCGGGCGCTACAACAAGCTGCTGCTGCCCAAGGACGCCTTCGCCGCGCTCAACGCCACCGTCAGCGCCGCCCGGACGACGCATTACGAGAACACCCTTCCCTGGGACGATCAGGGATCGCGGCTGCTCACCGTCGCCAACTACGAGCGTTATGTCGAGCTGATGGACGGGCTCAACGAGCGCCTGGTGCGCGAGCGGGCCCGTTTCGTCGAGGATTACGACCACAACATCGACCGCGCCCGACTCGATCTCGGCAAGCTGTTCCGCATCGAGGACTACCCCGCGCGGGAGGCCCTCATGCGCCGCTTCACGCTACGCTACAGGATCGTGCCGGTCCCGGACGCCGATCACTTCATGGCACGGCTCGCCTGCACAGACACCGAACGGGTCCGGCGCAACATCGAGAGCGACATCGAGGAGCGCCTGCACGACGCGGCCGCGGATCTCTGGCGGCGCTTCGGCGAATGCATCGAGCGGGTCTCCGACCGGCTTCGCGAGGACGACAGGGGCAAGCCGCTCCAGTTCCGCGACACCATGATCGAGAACCTGCGCGACCTGGTCGACGTCGCTCCCCGGCTCAACATTTTCGGCGACGACAGGCTGGCGATGCTGTGCGACCGGGTCAAGCACGACATCGCCTCGGTCGATCCGGCCGCGCTCCGGCCCTCGCCCCGCTTCGACCCCGCCACCCGCGCCCGCGTCAAGAACGACGCCGATTCGCTCCTGCAGCAGTTCGCGGGATATTTCGGGGGAGGAGCGGAGAACGCGAGCCCAGGGCGGGTTGCGCAATGAGTACGCGCATCGCGAACGAATCGGCCCGCCGGGTAAGCGGCTGCGTCACCGCGCTGCTGCGCGAGCAGCCCTTCTTCGGCTCGCTCGCGCTCCGCCTGCCGATCCGCCCCGACCCGAGCCGCGAAACGCTCGCGAGCGACGGGCGCGAGATCCGCTACGACCCCGCATGGGTCTCGGAGATCGGCGCGGATTACGTGAAGACGGCGATCGCCAGGGTCGTGCTCGCCTGCGCCCTCAAGCACCACACTCGTCGCGGCGCGCGCGATCCCGGCCGCTGGCAGCGCGCCTCGCAGCTCGTCACCCACGGCCTCCTGCGCGAGTCCGGCTTCGCGCTCCCCGACGACGCGGAAGCCTGGGACGGCATCAGCGTCGAGGAAGCCTACAACCGACTCCCCGAACCCGACGGCGAGTCCTCCCGGCAGCCGACGGACGCTACCGGAGGCGCGCAGGGGCGGGACGGCGCGTCTCCCCCGAAGGACGGCGACCGCAATGACGGCCCGGGCGAATCCGACCCGGAACCGCATCCCCCTTCCGGCGACAACCCCGAGGATCCGGACACCGACGCCGCCCCGCCCAGCACCGACCCCTCGGGCACCGGCGAGGTGATGGACAGCCCTGCCGGCGACGCACCCGACAGCGGCGGCGCGGCCCCGCCGCCCCCAGCCGCCGAGGAGCAGGCATGGGACGAGGCAATGCACCAGGCGCTCAACCTCGCGAGAGCCGAGGGCAAGCTGCCGAGCGCCGTCGCCGAAACCGTCGAGGATGCCCACCGCGGACTCGTCGACTGGCGGACCGCGCTCCGGCGCTACATGATCGACGCCTGCCGCGCCGATTACACCTGGTCGCGTCCCAACCGCCGCTTCATCGATTCCGGCCTCTACCTGCCGTCCATCCATTCCGACGGCATCCACTCGATCGCCGTCTTCATCGACACCTCCGGCTCGCTCACGCCCGACACCCTCGCCGCGTTCTGGGGGGCGATACGCGACCTCGTCACCGAGATCCGCCCGGAAACCGTCATCGTCCTGCAGATCGACACGGCGGTCCGCGACGCCCTGGAGCACAACGGCCCGGACCTCCCCGCCGGGATCTCCCTCAAGGGCCGCGGCGGAACCGATTTCCGGCCGGGCTTCGACTGGCTCGCCGAACGCGGGATCGAACCGAGCGTCTGCGTCTATCTCACCGACATGCTGTGTTCGAGCTACCCCGCGGCCCAGCCGTCCTTCCCCGTCCTCTGGTGCAACTGGGGCGACCCGCCCGAGGACTGGAACCGCCAGCCCTGGGGCGAGCGCATCGATATGGGCGCCGGCTGAGCGCCATTTCTTCAGGAAACCGCCATGATGCCCAACGCCACCTGCCAGAACTGCGGCTGGACCGGTCCGGCCGACCGCTGCGGCCCGCTCCTCGACCTCTGGGAGCGCGTGCAGCCGGGCGACGTCATGCCGGCCGGCGAGTGCCCCGAATGCCGCGCCGCCGCCATGCTCGACGAGACGCCGGCGCCCGCCGTTGGCGAGCCCCGGCTCCAGCCGGTATGCAACCGTTGCGGCGGCACCGACTTCATGGTCGACGCTTTCGCCTGCTGGGACATCGACGCCCAGGGATGGGAGCTCCACAGCACCTACGAGGCGAATGCCTGGTGCCGCGGCTGCGAAGGCGAGGCCTCCTTCTCCATGAAGCCGGTTACCGCCGGGGACGAATGATCCCCGCCTCCCTTCCCGGCCCCTCCGGCGCGGACGATCCGTTCCTCGTCCCGCGTCCGGCCGTCGTCAGCTTCTCCGGCGGGCGCTCGTCCGCCTGCATGCTGGCCCGCATCGTCGCCGCCCCCGAGCTGTTCGACCCTTCCCTCACCGGCGAGCAGGCCGATATCCAGCCCCTCGACTGCCACTGCACCGACTGACTGCAAGGAGACCCTCATGATCGAACGTCCTGCCCTGCCCACCGCGCGCGACGTGCTGATCGCCGCCGGCAATCTCATCACCCCGGCCGAGGCCTGGAGCCCCGGACGGCAGGCCCTCGACGCCGCCGGCGTCCCGGTCCACCCGGGCGATCCGGCCGCCGTGTCGTTCTCCGCCCCCGGCGCGATCGACGCCGCCGTCTGCCGACTCTTCCACACCCGCGACTACGCCGCCGAGCCTGTCTGGCGCGAGGCCATGGACATCGCCGACGCGACCGTCCGCGAGATCACCGTCGGGCGGCACGACGGGATCGCCTCCTACGACCGCGACACCCATCGCAGCGCGATCCTGCATACCTTCGACGTCGCCGTTCCCAACTTCCCGGACTGACCCCTGGGAGGGCCGTTTCGCCGCGGTCCGGACCGCGCGCCGGCACCAGGCGGGCCGGCCGGGCCGGGCGAAATCCCCGGAGCGCGGCACAAGCCGCGTCAGCGTCCCGAAAATTCGACCGCTCCGCTGCCAGCGTTCCCACGATGGAGAATGCCCGTGCCACGCACCGTTTCGCCGCCGGATCAAGCGCCACGCGACCGGCGCAGGATCCTGGCATTCTTCCCCTCCTGCTGGAATTTCCTTGCGAATTCCGGCTATAACCGCCCCGATGAACGGGCCCAGCACCCCTCGGCAGGAAACGGCATCATGACCTACTCCGCCAAGGCCGTCGCGAATTTCTTTCTGGCCAGGTACGGCAAACACAACATCAGCCCGATCAAGATCCAGAAGCTGGTCTATATCGCACATGGCTGGCATCTCGCCCTTCACGGCAAGCCGTTGATCGAAGACGAATTCGCCGAAGCCTGGCAATACGGTCCCGTATTCGCTTCCCTCTACCATGAGTTCAAGCATCGCGGGCGAATGCCCATCGTCGAGCTCGCCACGGAGTTCGACGCCCACATGAACAGGAAACGGCCCCGAATCCCCAAGTCCGACGAGGAAACGACAAAGCTGCTCGACAGGATCTGGGAGGTCTATGGCGGCCATTCCGGCTTCCAGCTTTCCGAAATGTGCCACCAACCCGATTCTCCCTGGGCCGAGGCGAGAAAGCTGTCCCACGGCCGAAGAAACGCTCACATCGACGATGCCATCATAGAAAAACACTACCGGCAGAAGCTCGAACGCAACAGGCAACGCAATGCCTGACTATCCCAACGTCGATGAAGATTCCTTCGCCCCCTCGGGCTTCGCGGATCAGGAGTTCAACGCCCTCGGCGCCTACCAGGAGCGCCTTGCCGACACCCTCGTTCGAATGGAGCGCCAGCGCTACTAGCTGCGCTTCTCCGCCTGTATCGCAGCAGCGGCTGTCGTCGTTGCCGGCGCCATCCTGGAATGGATCGTCCTCCACCACGTTCTCTACAACCATTCCAGTCCAAGCGATCTGTTGATCCTGCTGGCAATTTCTCCGATCGCTTCCATCACGTTGATCCTGATTTTCCTTCTCATCGGCGTGTTTCGCGGTTTTCGGGACAACGAGTTGAGCCCGTCCCTTCTGCAAACAGCCACCAGAGCCGCTTTCGGTAACGGTTCCTAGTCTTCGAGCTTCAGCTGCCGCGCTGAAGCTCAGCGCCAATTCTCCAGCTCCCCACCACCCCACACGCTTCCACTCACCCCATGATCGTGAGCGATCCGGCTCACGACCCCGCGCCGGCACAAGGCGGGCCGGCCGGGCCGGGCGAAATCCCCGGAATGCGTCCGGGATCCCGGCAACCTTACCGGAGACACGCCGATGACCCCTATTCCCCACGCCCCGGCGGCCGCCGGCGACGAGGCGCTTTGCCGCGCCATCGCCCGCGCCGTCTGGACCGACATTCACTGGACCATGCCGCGCGACCGCGAGGTGACGATCGCTGTCCGGGGCGACGATATCGCCGTCCGGCTCGGGGCGCACATCGCCCAGCCCGCAACGCCCGCGCCGAGCGCGCCATGAAGCTGCTCACCGCAGACATCCGCCGCCGCCTGCTCCGCAACGGTCTGAAGCCCGACGCCGACCACCGCCCCGCGCTCAAGACATTCAACCCCATGGGGGCGGCGACCTGGCTGTTCACCAGCCTCGAGGCGGACGAAGACAAGCTGTTCGGCCTCTGCGACCTGGGCCACGGCTACCCCGAGCTCGGCCACGCGAGCCTTGCCGAAATGGCCGCGATCCGCCTTCCCCTCGGTCTCGGGCTGGAGCGCGATCTCCACTTCCGGGCCAGCCATCCGCTCTCGGTCTACGCCCGCGCGGCGCGGACGGCCGGGTACATCGTCGAATCGCGCCGCGAGCTCGACGCCGCGGCCGCGACGGTCCTCGCGCACGTGTAACCGCAGTCAAACGCCCAACCTCCTTGCTTCACAACTCTCCCGGGAGCACCTAGACTATGAACATGGCCCAGAGCACCATCGTCTTCGACACTCACGAAGCCGTCCAGGAGCTTACCACCGCCGGCGTGCCGGAGCGCCAGGCAGAGGCCCACGTCCGGCTTCAGGCCCGCCTGATCGAGCAGAATTTTGCGACCAAGGACGATATCGAGTCGCTTAGGCTTGCGACCAAAGCCGATACTGATAGCCTCAGACAGGAAATGCGGGCCGAGTTCGCCAAGGTTCGCACCGAAATGGCCGATCTCCGGGCCGAGCTCAAGGGTGAAATCGCCGATCTCCGGGCCAAGCTCAAGGGTGAAATCGCCGATCTCCGGGCCGAACTGAAGGGCGATATCGCCAACGTGCGCACCGAAATGGCCGATCTCCGAACCTCCCTCACCGACAAGATAGACACCAGCTTCAGGTGGCTGATCGGCCTCCAGGTCGGCATCGCAGGAATACTTCTCGCCGCGATCAAGCTCTTCTGAGCCTCGTCCGCGCCGCGCCCGGACCGTCCGGTAGCCCTGGCCGCACGCCAACCCCAGGCCATTCCCCGGTACGCCGCTGCCGGCGAGCACCCCGTGCCCGGGCGCGAGCTGGACGGCCCGCTCCGCCGGTTGCCAGCGGCACCGTACAGGAGGCAAACCGGGGGCGCTCCCGATGCCGTGCCCGGCCCTCCACCCCAAGCGTCGGGGGGAACGGAAACCGCGGCTACCGGCGGACATCCCGGTCCCGCGTCGCACCCCGGTCCCCCGGGGCCGTCGCCGAACTTCGCCGTTTCACGATCTTCCCGCGCCCGCGCCGCCCTCCGCCGCGAGGACGGGCGGTCCGTCCCGGGCAGAAGCCGCCGGGGTCCGCGAAGGCATCCCCGCGACCCCGCCCGCAGGAGTGCCCAGCATGCCGCAGATCATCGAGGTCACGGTCTACCCCATCGACGAGCTTTCGGACGCGGCCAAGGAAGCCGCCCGCGCCTGGTATCGCGAATCCTGCCTCGATCACGAGTGGTACGACTGCGTCTACGAGGACTTCGGGACGATCTGCCGGATCCTCGGCGTGACGCTCCGCACCAGCCCCGTGCCCCTCCATGGCGGCGGCACACGGGACAAGCCCCACCTGAATTTTTCCGGGTTCTGGAATCAGGGCGACGGCGCCTCGTTCTCCGGCACATACAGCCACGCCAGGGGCGCCGCGAACGCAATCCGCGACCACGCACCCAAGGATTACGAGCTTCGCCGCATCGCGGACGCCTTGCAGGCCGTCCAGAAACGCAATTTCTGGCAACTGCACGCGTCCATCGGCCAGCGGGGACGTTACTGCCACGAATACACGATGGCGATCGACGTCGAGCGCGACAGCCCCACCTGGCAGCCGCCGACGGGCGATGCCGAGGACGCCGTGACCGAGGCCATGCGCGACCTCGCGCGCTGGCTCTACCGCCAGCTCCGCGCCGAGTACGAGCACCTCACCTCGGACGAGGCGATCGACGAGATCGTCGCCGCGAATGCGTGGACCTTTACAGCCGCAGGCGAATTCTTTGTCTGATACGGCGGCCCGTCCAAATCTTCTGCCACGTCGCCCCATTCTTCAACGAGCACCCGCACCTCGCTTCGGGAGATAGCCGCAATGCAGACCCTCACGCCCGAGCAACTCCTCGAAATAGCCCGCCGCGTCGCCGAAACCCTCAATGAGCCACGGCGCTGGCACCAGGGAAGCTGGGGACGCGACGACGACGGCTACCGCCTCTCTTTCGACGGCCGTTTCCACGTCGAGGACGAGGAGGGCAACCAATACAAACCCGCTCTCGCCATGCGTCCGCCGGACGCCGCCCGCTGCTTCTGCCTCGCGGCCGCGATCCGGATCCACACCGGGGACATCTCCGGTCGCGACCCCTCCTGCCTCGGCGACCTCGTCGAGCAGATCTGCCTCGTCTACGTCAACGTCGGCAAGCTCCACCGCCACCTTCGGTTCGAAAACCCCTTCGAACCGTATCTGGACGCGGTGATCGAGTGGAACGACCAGGACGACCGCTCCCACGACGAGATCCGCGAGCTCACTGGCGCGGTGGTCCGCCACCTCGACGCTCGGCGCCGGTAACTCCATGCCGCGCTCCACCATCCACCGCGCCGACGCCGACCTGAAGCACGCCTGGCGCGCGCGCTTCCAGTCGCTGCCGCCCTCCGCCCGTCATGCTCTCCGTGCGGCACTGCTCGATCTTCGGAGAGACGCGCAACACCGCGCCGAGCTCCAGTGGCGACGGCACAAGGCGCCGATGGCCTGTTACTGGAAAGCGGTCGCGGTCTATTCCGGCCATATCGCCCGCGCACTCCGCTGACGGGACACCCGATCGCCGCCGTCACCCACCTTTACCGCGAATCCGCTTCCCATCGGAGGGCTGTTTCACCGCAATCCGGACCGCGCGCCGGCACGAGACGGGCCGTCCCAGACGGGCGAAGTCCCCGGAGCGCGTCCGGGACCCCGGCCACCGTACCGGAGACACACCGATGACAACCGTCGAGTCCCGCGAGCAGCAGGTTTCGCATCCGCCCCCCGCCCGACCGCACCCCATGGACCCGGCGCGCGGCGGCAACCTCACCCCCGCCTTCGCCGCGCTGCTGTGCTGGGCGATCGGGCGCGAGCCAATGACCCGCCCAGCGGTCGTCGGCATCCGCGAGAGCAGCGGCTGCGTCTTCGCCGCCACCACGGATTCCCCGTTTCACGACACGCTTGTCGGATCGACCGCCGATGTGGAACGCAACCTCAGGGACTGGGGCGAGCTGACAGGAACCCCCGCCGCCATCGTCGACGGCATCGTTGACAAGCTCCGGAGAGCGTCGCGGTGAGCGGGCGTTCCGGAAGCCGGTCTCGACATACCATCGACGATCGTTGACCATCCGCGCCAACCTTCGACCCTCTGCAGGCAGCACGAGCCACTCCTGAATGCCGGTCGTTTTTCGATATCGAAACGTACGCTTCCACTTCTTTTCCAATGAAGGGGCGCCCCGGGAGCCCGTGCACATCCATGCGGAAAGCAGTGACGGAGCGGCCAAATTCTGGTTGTATCCGGAGGTCAGGATCGCCCGGAGCGCGGGCTTCACCCGCAGACAGCTCTCGGAACTGGCCCAGCTGGTTGCCCGGCGCCGGGAAGAAATCGAGAGGGCCTGGAATGACCATTTCGGCTAGAGCCACGAAGATCGCCTTCGACCGCGACACGATGTGGGTTGAGTTGGACGACGGCCGTTCGCTCGGGGTGCCTCTGGCGTGGTTCCCGCGATTGATGCACGCGACCGCCGAACAGCGGGAAAGCTATCGCATCGGCTATTCGGGGAATGGCCTGCACTGGGACGATCTCAACGAAGACATCTCCGTCGAGGCCTTGTTGATCGGCCGGGCCGACGAGACCCGCGCCGGATCGCAGGCCGCCTGAGCGCCCCTTCCGGTCACTCCCACAATCAAAGCTCCACTTCCCGGCCCAACCCGAGCCCGGCATCCGGCGCCCCGGAATGCAGGCTCAGGGCTAACCGCGAATCCAACTCACCTGACCCAGGCATGACGACCATGCATCTCACCGACATCCAGATCGACGAAATCGTCAAAGTCGACGGCCTGCCCTGCCACGCTATCGGCCGCGCAACCTTCACCAACGGACGCCAGTACCACTTTACCGCCATGTTCGCCCAAGCCTACGGCGACAGCCGCGTCTTCGCGCGCCGCCACGCTGGCGAAGGAGAACTTCACCCCGGCAGCCGCACCGCGCGAGCCATCCATGATCGACTCGGATTTGGCGACATCGCGACCCGCGAACGTGCGGCGATCGGCGCGTTCGAGTACGAGCGCGTCGCCGCCTGCGAGAAGCTGATGCCTTAACGGCGGCAGAACCCTTCGCCCCACACCCGACCCCAGGCCACTTCCCGGTACGCCGCTGCCGACGAACCTCCCCTGCGCGGGCACGGTCTTGACGACCGCCCCGCCGATCCCCTCCAGCGCCGCGCAGCGGCAAGCCGGACGCGTTCCCGATGCCGTTCCCGACCCTCGACCCTAAGCGTTGAGCGGAACGGGAACGGGAACCCCGGCCGGCGGACACCCCGGTTGCACGTCACGCCCCGTCCCCTGAGGCCGTAGCCGAACTTCCCCGTTTCACGATTTTCCCGCGCCCGCGCGGCCCGCCACCGAGAGGACCGGCGGTCCGTCCGGGGCAGAAGCCGCCGGGGTCCGGGAAGGATCCCGGCATCCCCCACCAAGACCGGAGACACGCATGAATGCCACCGACACCGGCCCGGACGGCACCGTCCGCGCCATCCCCCTCGACAGGCTCGAACTCTCCCCCGCCAACGTGCGCAAGACCGACGCCGGCCTGCAGGCCTTCGCCGAGCTCAAGGCCAACATCGCGGCGCTGGGCATCCTCTCCAACCTGGTCGTCCGCCCGGCCGGGAACGACGCCGGGCGCTTCGCGGTCGTCGCCGGCGGCCGCCGCTACGCCGCCCTCGTCGACCTCGCCTCCGAGGGCCAGGTCGCGCCCGACATGCCGGTTCCCTGCCGCGCCGTCCCCGCCGATGCGTCCCAGACCGAGATCTCGCTCGCCGAGAACGCGGTCCGCGCCGCCATGCACCCGGCCGACCAGGTCGAGGCCTTCGCGCTGCTGGCGAGCGACGGCGCCACGGTTTCCGACATCGCCGCGCGCTTCGGCGTCGCCGAACGCACCGTCGAGCAGCGGCTCCGCCTCGGCGACGCGGCACCCGAGCTGATCGAGGCCTACCGCGCCGGCGAGATCGATCTCGAGACGCTGAAGGCCTTCACCGTCACCGTCGATCCCGCGCGCCAGCTCGCCGCCTGGGAGCAGGTCAGCCAGCAGGGCTACCGCCCGACCGCCTGGCAGATTCGCCGCATGCTCACCGAGGACCGCGTGCCGGCCGCCACAGCGATCGCCCGCTTCGTCGGCGTCGAGGTCTACGAGGCCGCCGGCGGGCAGGTCGACCGCGACCTGTTCGCCGACGAGCACGACAACGGCATCTTCTTCGCCGACCCGGCGCTGCTGGAGAAGCTGGCGGCCGACAAGCTCGACGAAGCCGCCGCCGCGGCCGCCGCGGACTGGAAGTGGGCCGAGGGCCGCGTCGAGATGCCGTGGAACGAGTTCGCCCGCTTCGGCCGCGTCCATCCCGTTCCGTCCCAGCCGACCGATAGAGAGAAGGCCGAGATCGAGCGCCTCCGCACCCGCCACGACGAGCTCGTCGCCATGGACGAGGACGAGTGGACGGGCGAGCTCGAGGAAGAAGCCGAGGAGATCGAGAACCGGCTCGCCGAGATCGAAGCCGCCATCGATGCACGCGCCGTCTTCGCCCCCGAGGACAAGGCGATCGCCGGGTGCATCCTCACCTTCGATCGTCCCGGCGCGCGCCAGACCGTCCACGGCCTGGTGCGGCCCGACGAAATCCCGTCCGGCGACGCCGGCGACGGCGCCCCGCCGACCGGCGGCGACGCCTCTCCCGGCGCCGGCGAGCATGCGACCGCCGGGCGTCTCGACCCGCCCGCCGCGAGCGTCCCCGCCGCGCGGCCGGACCCCGACGCCGAAGCCCGCAAGCGCGCGGGCGTCGGCATCGGCCTGGCCGACGACATGCGCGCGATCCGCAACGCCCTCGTCAAGGCGCACCTCGCGGGGGATTTCGAGGCGGCGTTCGACCTCGCCGTCTTCCAGCTCTGCCGCGCCGTGTTCACCCCCGGCTATGTCGATCACGCGCTCGACATCGCCATCCGCGAGACCCCGGACCGGCCCAACCTGCGCATGAACGACGACGATTTCGCGGCCGAGAGCCCGGGCGAGGCGATGCTGGCCGACCGCTCGCAACTGCCGCTCGACTGGCTGACGGCCGAGGACGCGGGCGAATCGTTCGCGCTGATGCGGGCGCTCCCGATCGAGGACCGCCAGCGCCTGTTCGCCGCCGCCGTCGCGCGGACGCTGAAGGGCCAGCTCGCCTTCGAGCACGGCGCGAAACCCGAGGTCGAGGCCACCGTGGCCCGGCTCGGCATCCCCTTCGAGACCCATGTCCGCCCGTCGGCCGGCCTCTACTGGTCGCGGATCACCAAGCCCAGGATCCTCGAGACCGCGCGCGAGGTGCTCGGCGTCGAATGGGCGGCGGCGCATTCGAAGGACAAGAAGGCCGTGCTCGCCGCCGCCATGGAGAAGGCTTTCGCTTCCGGCACCGACATGCCGGTCGGCGTCACCGCCGAGATGCGCGCCGCCGCGCATGCCTGGATGCCGCCCGGTTTCCGGGCGTTCGACGCCGCCGGTATCGACGCGGAGCCCCACCCAACCGACGCGGCGCCGGCCGAACCCGATGCCGCTGCCGAGGCGGCGGACGCCGGCGCCGATCCGCAGACGTCCGCCGAACCCGATCCTGGCGAAGCGCCCGCGCCGGGCGATACCGCCGATGCGATCGCGGCCGCCAACGCGGTCCCGGCCGCCGACGGCGGGCCCAGGGTCATCGTCCGGACTGCCGGCTTCGAGGAGCCCGACGACGACGTGCCGCCCCCGGACGCGGAGCCCGTCTCCGCCGGCGAGCCCGCCGAGACGCCGGCGCTGCCGGCCGCCGCACGGGCCAACGGCCACGACGGCTCCGGGGACGGGCTCGACATCCCCGAGTTCCTGCGCCGCTAGCCCCGACGCCGCGCCCCGCTTGCCCCGGACGCCTTTCCCCGGGCGGCGGGGCGCGGTTTCGGCTTCCCTTTCCACCATCGGAGCGAGAACGCCATGACCGTTCACCAGACCCCGGCCGGAATCCCCCCGACCATCCGCGCCCACATCGCCGATACGGCGATCGACCGCGTCACCCGCTTCTTCAACGCGACCGAGTGCGACGCCTTCACCGAGCTTCTGCAGAACGCCCGCCGCGCCTGCGCCAGCACCTTCTCCGTCGCCGCCACCCCGCTCGATCATGGCGGCTTTCTCGTCAGCTGCGCCGACGACGGCCACGGCGTCCACGACCCCCGCCTGCTGCTCGCCTTCGGCGACAGCGGCTGGGATGCGACCGTCCGCGATGCCGAGGACCCGGCCGGAATCGGCGTCTACGCGCTTTCGCGGCGCGGATGCTCGATCTCGTCCCGGCCCCTCCACGCCCCCAACCAGCCCGAGCCCGGCTGGCGCGTCCAGCTCACCCCGGACACCTTCCTCGGCCGCGACGAGGCGCCGGTGCTGCCCGACGAATGCGCGCCCCATCCGCACGGAACGCGCGTTTCCTTCGTCTCCGACTGGCCGGTCGAGCGCATCGGCCAGGCGCTCGCCGACGCCGCCAGGCACTGCCCGCTCCGGGTCGACTTCAACGGTCTCGAAGTCCCCCACAAGGCCTTCCTCGCCGGCGCGGTCCACGACGAGAAGTGGCGCGGCATCGTCTTCGGCGTCTTCCGCGACCGCGCCACCTACCGCGACCCCGACCTCAACTTCCACGGGCTCACGCTGGAAGCCCGGCTGCCCCGGATCAGCGACATCGACGGCCGCGCCTGGTCGGTGCGCGCCGATATCGGGTCCTGCCCCGATCTGGAGCTGGTGCTGCCGGCCCGCAAGGAACCGGTCGAGACCCCGTTCCTGAAAGAGATGCGCGACGCCGCGAAGGCGGCGATCTGGCGCGCCATGGCGGCCGCCGATCCGCCGCCCGCGATCGCCTTCGGCGAGCGCGCCGCCGCCGCCGCGGCCGGCATCGACATACCCGCCGCCCCGCCCCGGCTGCGTCCCTGGCGGCCGGCGATCGCCGACACCGACGACTGGCGCGACGCGCCGCCCTTCGCCAACCTCCCCGCCGACGCCATGATCGTCGCCTGGGACCGCGAGCCGCCCGACGAGCAAGCCTTCCACCGCGCCGCCGAGCGCGCCGGCATCGAGCAGCGCTTCGTCGAAGCCCATTCCTGGCTCGAGGGATACGACTGGTACGACTCCCTGCACCGCGTCGTCGGCATGACCGTCCGCATCGTGCATGAGGGCACCGCGCTCGACCTCGACGATCTGCGCGAGGCGAGGAAGCCGCGCGGCAAGGGGAAGGGCGCGCCGCTTCCGCGCCGGCCCGACGAGATCCTCATCGACCTCCATGTCGAGCCGCCCGGGGGCGAGCAATACACGGTTTCCGTGCCGGCCGACGTCGTCTTCGGCGGCGAGGCCTGGTGCTATGTCAGCGACATCCAGCCGATCGTCGCCGCCGCCGGCAAGATCCAGCCGCACGTCCTCGCCGCCCTGATGCGGGCGGGGTATTTCTCGGCCTCCGACGACTGCTCCGCCGACAGCTGGGAAACCCAGCGCGACCGCTTCACCGAAGACGCGATGCACGAGGCGATGAAGCTGCTCGCCTCCGAGGACGAGGCGCGCATCCACTCGATCGCCGAGGCCGTGCGCCGCGAGATGTTCTGGCTGGTCCCGCGCGACCGCAGGGTCTCGATCGTCATCGACAAGGGCAGCGTCGACGTCGACATCGCGCCCGGGGAGCGGGCGGCATGACCCGCTACGCACTCCAGCTCGGCTTCGCTGTTTATTTCGGGGCCAACGTCGCCGTCGAGGCCGACACCGTCGAGGAGGCATGCCGCCTCGCCATCGACAAGGCCGACGAGACCGAGGCCTGGCGCTCGACCGACCATTCCTCCGATTCCTACGTCATCGCCATCCAAGAAGACGAGGCGCCGCCTTGCCCGCACCCCGTCTCCCCGATCCCGGTGCCCGACGAATACTCGGAGCACGGCCCGCCGCCAGTCGTCGTCCTCACCGGCACGCCGCCGCACGGCGCGATCGCCGTCGAGGGCGGGGTCGTGCGCGTCCGCTTCGAGAACCCCGGCTTCGCCGTCACCACCGAGATGTCGGATCCCCAGCCACCCACCGGCAGCAAACCGATGATTACCGTCTCGCGCCGCCCGGACGGAACGCCCGACGTCGCCGTCCGCGGCGGCAAGGCGCGCGTCCGCGTCGTCGGCTGGGACCGGCCCGGACCTGGCGAGTGACCGGCCGCATCGTGGTCATCCGGAACATGCGGCGCGTTGCCACGATTCTACACAATTGCTATATTGAGAGGCAGACAACACACACTTGCAACCGCGAAGCAGGAGACTGACATGCCCCAGGTGAATCTCCGCACATCGAGCGAACGCCTCGCCGTCATCGATCGCGCTGCGGAGATCCGGGGCGTCAGCCGAACCGAGTTCGTTCTCCGGTCAAGCGAGGCGGCGGCGATCGAGGTCCTGAACGAGCGCCCCGTCATCGCGCTGGACGACGAGGCGTGGGACAACTTCCTCGCCGCGCTCGACGCGCCGGTAGAGATCGACCCCACCGTGAAGGCGCGTTACGGGCGCACTCCCCAGTGGGACCCGTAAGCCCCCCCGAGCCGCTCGCGCCCCAACACGACCTTTCGCAGTTCTCCTCCGGCGTCCCCGTTCTCGACGCATGGCTCCGGGGCAAAGCGCGGCTGAACGAGGCCAGGGGCGGCGCACGCACCTACGTCGCCTCCGACGGCGACCGCGTGGCCGCCTTCTACAGTCTCGCCGCCAGTTCCGTCGAACGTCGCCGGGTGTCCTCCCGGATCGGCCGCAACATGCCCGACCCGATTCCGGTCATTCTTCTCGGCCAGCTCGCCGTGGACGAGGATTACCGCGGCCGACGGCTCGGTTCCGACCTGCTCGTGGATGCCGGTCGCCGTGCGCTCATGGCAGCCCGCACCATCGGCGCCCGCGCCGTCATCGTGCAGGCCATCGACGAACCGGCCAAGGCGTTCTACGTCCGGTTCGGCTTCCGCCCGTTCTCGGACCGCGAACCGCTGATGATGATCCTGCGCATCGCTGAACTCGAGCAACTACTGCCATCCTGAAGCCGCCGACAACCGTCTCGCGCCGCGCGGACGGGACCCCAGACGTCGCCGTCCGCGGCGGCAAGGCGCGCGTCCGCGTCGTCGGCTGGGACCGGCCCGGTCCCCGCGACTGACCGGCTGCATAGTTCTAACCCGGGACACGCGACACGTTGCCACGATTCCACGCAATTGCTATTTCGACAGGCAGGCAACACGCACTTGCAGCTGCGAAGCAGGAGCCTGCGACCCACACGGGACAAGGAAAAGGGCCGATGAACCGGCATGAGCGGCTGTTGCAGACAATTCTCGGCGGAAGGTCGGACGCGAACATCCGCTTTGCCGACCTTCGATCCCTGATGCAACATCTGGGATTCAAGGAACGCATACGCGGAAGCCACCACGTCTATCGGAAAGAAGGCATCGCCGAGAAGGTGAACCTGCAGCGTGACGACAGCAAGGCCAAGCCTTATCAGGTGAGACAGGTCCGCCGGTTGATCCTGAAACACAGTCTGGGAGGAGACGACTGATGCACAAGTACGAGATCATTCTCTACTGGAGCAACGAGGACCAGGTGTTCATCGCGGAGGTGCCGGAACTACCAGGATGTATGGCACACGGCGACAGTCAGGAAGCCGCTCTCAGGAACGTCAACGACGCCATGCAGTTCTGGATCGACACGGCTCACGAGTTCGGCGATCCGGTACCGCAGCCGAAGGGCGAACGCCTTATGCTTGCATAACCGTGACGACGAATGTTGCTTCCCGGGTTATCCGACCGGTGTTTTCCCGGATTATTTGGCGGTGTGATTTCTGGCAATCCCAAGATTGACCGGTCGTTTCCGGAAGAAATGGATAGGGCGAGGGTGTCGGATCGCCGCGCGCTCGGCGCCTCCAGCACGATCGGAGCCCACGCCGCCATCGTGCAGGCCATCGACGATCGGGCCAAGGCGTTCAACGTCCGGTTCGGCTTCCACCCGTTCTCGGACCGCGAACCTCCGATGACGATCCTGCGCATCGCCGAACTCGAACGACTCCTGCCATCCTGACGCCTCCGATTACCGTCTCCCGCCGCCCCGACGTCGCCGTGCACGGCTCCAAGCCGCTCGGCCGCGTCACCGGCTTGCACCGACCCCGATCCGTGGACGGAGCCGCTCCCGGCGGCTGATCCCCATCTTCCTTTCACGGCCCTGCCCCGCGCCGCCCCGAGACAGGCTGGCCGGGGAAGGGACGGCTTGTCCCCGGAAAGACCCCCGGGAGATCGCCGCAACCGCGTATTTCGCGCACCGACCGATCACCGCCCAACCCAATGGACCCGCCGCCATGCCCCTTTCCGACGCCGCGCCGCACGTCGTCGCCCTTCCGCTCGACGACCGCGATCCCGATACCCGCCCGCCGGCCGCGCCCGGAACGCCCGTTCCCGTTCGCGCCCTCCGCGCCCGCCTGCTCGAAGCCGGCGCCGCTTCCCTCGACGACGCCGAGCTGCTCCGCCTGCTGATCGAGCCGCACCGCCCGAAGCGCGCCGCCGGGCTCGCGTTCGTGCTCCTGGAACGCTTCGGCACCGCCTCCCGGGCGCTCGCCGCGCCGCCCGACCGGCTGCTCGCCATCCCCGGCCTCGGCGAGCCCGCCGCCGCCGCCATCAAGGCCGCCGAGGCGCTCGGCATCGGCCTCGCCCGCGCCGCGCTGCCCGACACGATCCTCCCCATGCTCGGCAGCTACGACCGGGTCATCGAATACTGCCGCGCGCTCGCCGGACACCGCCCGGTCGAGGAGTTCCGCCTGCTCCTTCTCGACGCCAGGAACCGGCTGATCCGCGACGAGCTGCACCAGCGCGGAACCATCAACCACGCCCCGGCCTATCCGCGCGAGATCTGCGTCCGCGCGCTCGAGGTCGGCGCATCGGCCGTCATCGCCGTCCACAACCATCCCTCCGGCGATCCCACGCCCTCCGACGCCGACCGCACGATCACCGAGAAGACCGCCCTGGCGCTGAAGTCGATCGGCGTCACGCTGCACGACCATATCGTCGTCACCCCCTCCGACACCTTCTCGTTCCGCGCCCGCGGCCTCCTCTGAACCCCGCCGCCGCGCACCGCCACGCCACGAGGACGGGGGCGGCCCGCGCGGGCGTTCCGGCCCCGGCCGGAGCCTGCCCCGGACCCGATCCGGGCGCCCCTTCCGCTTCCCCGCACCGGAGTCCCGCCATGCTCGATGCCGCCCGGGCGCACGCCCAGGACGCCCCCACGCTCGCCCTTCCCCCTTCCGACAACCCCCGTCCCGACCCCGCTGGCGCGCTCGTTTCGGCCGCGCGCGCCCTGCTGCCAGCCCTCGAAGCCGGAACCGCGCTCGACGCCCAGACCCTGCGCGCCGCCATGACCGAGGCGTTCGGCGCCACCGACGCCGCCGGCGCATGGACCTGGAAGGACGCCTACGAGGCGGCCGAGGCGGCGATCGTCATGTTCATGCGGCGCTACGGCCGCGCGATGCGCAACGCGGCCGGCCCGGGCCCGGACGGTCCCGCCGCCATGCTCGCCATGATCGGGAAGATCGCCGCGCTCGAGCCGTCCCAGACCCGGAGGTCCGAGGACCAGCTCCGCATGCAGCAGTTCTCCACCCCCCTGCCGCTCGCCTACGCAGCCCTCCAGGCCGCCCGCATCCGGCCCGGCGACCGCGTCCTCGAGCCGTCCGCCGGCACCGGCATGCTGGCCGTCATGGCGAGCCTCGCGCTCGGCGGCGACGAGAACCTCCATCTCAACGAGCTCGCGCCCGCCCGCGCCGGCATCCTCGCGCACCTCTTCCCCGGATCGACCGTCACCCGGCGCAACGCCGAGAGCGCCGCCGACCGGCTGGCCGAGGTCCGCCCGACGGTCGTGCTCATGAACCCGCCGTTCTCGGTCAGCCCCGGGGTCTCGGGCATCCGCCACCACGCCGATCTCGCCCACATCCGCTCGGCCGCCTCGATGCTGCCCGAGGGCGGCCGGCTTGTGACGATTTCCTCGGAATACTGCCCCCCCGGCGGACGCGCCTGGAACGACGCCTTCGCCTCGCTCGACCCGCCGGCGCGATGCGTGTTCACCGCCGCCATCGACGGCCGCGCCTATGCCCGCAGGGGCACCGGGTTCGACACAAGGCTCACCGTGCTCGACCGCACCGCCGAGACCGGCCACCGCGCGCTCGACGACGTTCCCCAGCGCGTCGACGATGCCGCGCAGCTGCTCGCTTCCGTCACCGCCGCCGTGCCCGAGAGGCTCCCCATCCAGCGGCCCCGGGGCACCGACCTGTTCGGTCATGCCCCGGCTCCGGCGCCCACGCCGCGAGCGAAGTCCGCCGCCCGCACAGCGTGCGTCGCTTCCCCTGCCGCGCGGGACTGGGGACCCGTCGCCGAGCTCGACTGCCGTCCCGCCGCGCGCGACGCCGCGCCGTCCGCGGGCGGCTGCGGCCCGTGGGAGCCCTGGGCGCCACGCGTCTTCGAGATCCCCGGGGCCGCTCCGCACCCCACCCCGCTCGTCCAGTCCGCCGCCATGGCCGCCGTGCCGCACCCGCTCCCCTCTTACCGGCCGATGCTGCCGGTCTCGACGATCGCCGACGCGCGCCTGTCGGACGCCCAGCTCGAGAGCGTCGTCCTCGCCGGCGAGGCGCATGACGGCCATCTCGCCGGCGCGTACCGCATCGGATCGGGCTGGGAAACCGTGCAGCGCCACGATCCCGCCGATCCGCGCGCGGCCGCGCCGGACCCCGCGCCCGACGGCGAGGCGGAAACGCTCGGAAGCCCCGTCGCCTTCCGCCGCGGCTGGATGCTGGGCGACGGCACCGGCTGCGGCAAGGGCCGGCAGGTCGCCGCGATAATCCTCGACCGCTGGCTACGCGGAACCCGCCGCGCACTCTGGCTGTCGCAATCCGACAAGCTGCTCGAGGACGCTCGGCGCGACTGGCAGGCGGTCGGCGGCGAGCCCTCCGACGTAATCCCTCTCGGCAAGTTCCGCCAGGGCGCGGAGATCGCGCCGCGCCAGGGCATCCTCTTCGCCACCTACGCCACCCTCAGATCGCCCGCCCGGCAGGACCGGCGCGCCCGGCTCGACCAGGTCGTCGAATGGCTCGCCGGATCGCTCGAGGAAGACGACCGCCACGCGTTCGACGGCGTCGTCGTGTTCGACGAGGCGCACGCCATGGCCAACGCAGCCGGATCGAAGGGCGAGCGCGGCGAGGTCCGGCCCTCGCAGCAGGGAAGGGCCGGGCTCCGCCTCCAGAACGCGCTCCCCGACGCCCGGGTGCTCTACGTCTCGGCCACCGGCGCCACCACCCTCCAGGGCCTCGCATACGCCCGACGCCTCGGCCTCTGGGGTTCCGACGACACCCCGTTCGCCGAACGCGGGGATTTCGTGACCGCAATGGAAGCCGGAGGGGTCGCCGCCATGGAGATCGTCGCCCGCGACCTCAAGGCGCTCGGCCTCTACCAGGCCCGCGCCCTCTCCTATGCCGGCGTCGAGATCGACATCCTCGAGCACGCGCTGACGCCCGAGCAGCGGCGCATCTACGACGCCTACGCCGACGCTTTCAAGATCATCCACCGCAACCTCGAGGAAGCGCTGAAGGCGACCGGCATCGTGAGCGGCGCCGAAACGCTCAACAGGAACGCGAAGTCCGCCGCCCGGTCGGCCTTCGAGGGCGCCAAGCAGCGCTTCTTCGGACACCTGCTCACCTCGATGAAGTGCCCCTCGCTGATCCGCGCGATCGAGCGCGACCTCGAACGGGACCGAGCCGCCGTCGTCCAGCTCGTCTCCACCGGCGAGGCGCTGATGGAACGCCGCCTCTCCGAGATCCCCGCATCGGAGTGGGAGGACCTCTCGATCGACCTCACGCCGCGCGAATACGTGCTCGACTTCCTGCAGCACGCGTTCCCCGTCCAGCTTTACGAACCCTTCACCGACGACGAGGGGAACCTGATGTCGCGCGCCGCCAGGGACGCGGACGGCAACCCCGTCATCTGCCGCGAGGCCGTCGAGCGGCGCGACGACATGATCCAGCGGCTCGCCGCGCTCCCCGCCGTCCCCACCGCGCTCGACCAGATCCTGCAGCGCTTCGGCGACGAGGCGGTCGCCGAGGTCACCGGGCGGTCGCGCCGCATCCTCCGCATCCGCGAGGGCGGCGGCGACCGCCTCGCCCTCAGGAACCGGCCCCCATCCGCCAATCTCGCCGAGACCGCCGCCTTCATGGACGGAACCAAGCTCATCCTCGTCTTCTCCATGGCGGGCGGCACCGGGCGCAGCTACCACGCCGATCTCTCGGCCGGCAACACGCAGCGGCGCATCCACTATCTGCTGGAGCCCGGCTGGCGGGCCGACCAGGCGATCCAGGGGCTCGGGCGCACCCACCGCACCCACCAGGCCTCCGCGCCGCTGTTCCGCCCCGTCGCTACCGACGTCAAGGGCGAGCGCAGGTTCATCGCCACCATCGCGCGCAGGCTCGACTCGCTCGGCGCCATCACCCGCGGCCAGCGCGATTCGCAGACCGCCATGGGCGAAGGCGATGCGGCGCTGTTCCGCGCCAGCGACAATCTCGAGAGCGTCTACGCCCGCGCCGCGCTCCGCCAGTTCTACCTTGCGCTGTGGCGCGGCGCGATCCCCGGCTGGTCGCTCTCCGACTTCGAGGAGGCGACCGGACTCAGGCTGGTCAACGAGGGCGGGCTCAAGGAGGAGCTGCCGCCCATGCCGCAGTTCCTCAACCGCCTGCTCGCGCTCCCCATCGCCGAGCAGAACCAGCTCTTCGCCGCGCTCGAGGCGCGCATCGACTCCAACATCGCCGACGCGATCGAGGCCGGCACCTTCGAGCGCGGCGTCGAGACCATCGCCGCCGAATCGCTCACCGTCCAGGGCCGAGAGACCGTCTTCATCCACCGGGCCACCGGCGCCGAGACCGAGATCGTCGAGATTGCGCGCCGCGACCGCCTCGTGCCCCTGCCGGCGGACGAGGCGATCGCGCTGCACGCGGCGGCGTCCTCCGAACCGCCCGACATCGCGGTCAACGCCCGCTCGGGCCGCGCCGCGCTGATCCTCGCCGCCCCCTCGCGGATGCTGGAGAACGGCGGCGTCCAGGACCGGGTGCGCCTCCTCCGCCCCAACGCGCGCGAGACGATCGCCCGCGCCGAGCTCGAAGCCTCCCACTGGACCGCCGCCCCCGAGCCGCAATGGCGCGCGGCGTGGGACAGCGAGATCGCCTCGCTGCCGTCCCACACCGAATCCCGCTTCTGGATCGTCACCGGCCTCCTGCTCCCCGTCTGGGACCGCCTGCCGGACGTCAACATGCGGGTTCGGCGGCTCGTCACCGACCCCGGAACGCGGTCCGGGGCAGGCCCCGGAACGGAGCCCGGGACAGGCTCCGAGCGCCTCATCGGCCGGGTGCTCGGAACCGCCGAGCTGCGCGGCTTCCGCGCCGCCTTCGGCCTCGCTAGCGGACCCTCGCTCAGCGCCGACGAGCTGCACGACGAGATCATGGGCCGCGGCAAGACCTTCCACCTCGCCAACGGATGGCGCCTCGCCAGGCGCCGCCACATGGGCGCCGAGCGCATCGAGATCCACGGTCCCGACGATCGCGACATCGAGCCGCTCAAGGCGATCGGATGCTTCACCGAGATCGTCTCATGGCGCGCCCGCGTGTTCGTCCCCGGAACCGAGGTCCTCGCCCGGCTCCTCGAACGCCGCCCGCTCGCCGATTCCGCCGAGGCCGCGTAGCCTCCCCCGCCCGGCAGATCAGGGAACCGCGCCATGACCGATGCTTCCGACATCCACGAGTTCGACCTTCCCCGGCACCCCGTCTATGCCTTCACCCCGGCCTACGACATGCCCGACAAGACCCAGCAGATCCGCATCGTCTTCCAGGACATGCAGGGCTACGTCCCCACCGCGCTCGCCGCGGTCAATCTCGACGAGGCCGAGGATCTCTGCGACCGGCTCAACGCCCGCCTCGGCCTCGACCGCGAGGCATGGACCGCGCTCGTCGCGGCATCGCTGTCGACCCGCGACGACCGCAAGGCCATGCACTGAACCGCGCCCCCGCGCGGCGATTTCACCGCCCCACCCATCCTCCAGCAAGGGAAGCCAGATCATGATCGACACCCGCGGAGCGAGATACCCCATCCTCCTACCGGCCCTTATCGCCGCCTTCCTCGTCGCCGGCGTCACCGCCTGCGGCGGCGGAGGGCCGGGCGGATCGCCCACCACCAGCGTCGATCCCACGCCGCCCGCGAACATCGAACCCGCCGAGCCCGCGCTGCCGCCCCCGCCGCCGGCCGTCTTCGCCCGCGCCAACCCCTCGGCCGAGGACCTCGGCGAAAGCTGGAACGATCCGGCAATGCTGCGGACCGCCCTCGGCCTCTCTCCCGTCACCGACCCCGAAACCCGCATCGCCGGCCTGCGCGCGATCGCCGGCTCCGGGGCCAGGGCCGACATCGGCAGCCGCTCCGTACTCGATCCCATCGACGTCGAGGACATCGAGATCCTCGGCGAGCGCGACGGCATCCTGTACCGGCAGTGGAAAGGCGGACCCGCCGGAACGCTGGACATCGATTTCGACTGGCGGTTCGCCCCCAACGCCAGCGCCGAGACCCGCGCCAGGATGGAACGCGCCGGAAAGGCATGGTCGCGCAGGATCGCCGACGAGTTCGGCGAGCACACCGCGCCCGCGGGGACCGTCATCCATCTCGGCGACGTCGAGAAAACCCTCGACGCGCCCGTGACGACCGACGGCGTCCTGATATTCGTCGTCGACAAGGGGCCGGTTACCGACCGCTTCTCCAGCGGAGGGCCGGACGAGATCGAATACACCGACGACGATTTTCAGCCCTGGCTCGGCGGCATCCTGCTGAACCGCGAGCATCACGGCTCCCGCGGCGTCATGGCCCACGAGATCGGCCACGTGCTCGGCATCGGCTCCGTGCAGCGATACCCCTCCGTCGCCCGCCACCACAATGCCGAGCAGCACCGTTTCGAAGGCCCCGAGGCGACGCGGGCCAACGGCGGCAACCCCGTGCCCTACCAGTGGCTCGACGCCGACCGCAAACCCGTGCCGCCGGGAACCCCGGGCGCGGAAGTGGATTTCGGGCACCCGGGCGTCTGTTCCTCCCTGATGGCCTATTGCCGTGACCGGTCCGCCGTTCAGAACCCGGCCGAGATCGACTTCGCCTGGCTCGACGACATCGGATACGACATCCTCGACGCGGAGACCGCCAACCGGCCCGAGTTCCACGCCTACGGCGCCTGGGCAACCCATGCCGCCTGGGGCGTCGGGGTCGAACGCATCCTCGACGGCGAAAACGACCGGCTGCGCGCCGGCGCCCACGCCTTCGGAACCGAGCCGTCGACCGGCCTCGCCGACAACGAGACGCTCTCCGGATCCGCCGTCTGGACCGGTTCGCTGCTCGGCGTCGACATCCAGGACGCCGCCCTGTCCCCGGTCCTCGGCAACGCCGAGCTCGCGATCGACCTCGGAACTCTCGACGGCGCGGCCCGCTTCGACAATCTCGCCACCGTACGCGACGGCGCAACTCTGCCCTTCCGCGCGCCCAGCCTCGAATACCCGGGAAGCGTCGCCGGCAACCGCTTCGCCGATGCGAACGGGCGCATCAGCGCCTCCTTCTTCGGCCCAGCCCACGAGGAAATGGCCGGCGTCCTCGACGACCGCGAGGTCGGGTTGATCGCAGGCTTCGGGGGAACCCGGTAGCGGAGGGGCAATAGGGAGCGGAGCTCAGCGCCGCCCGCCCGCGTCAACGAGCCCGCTCCCTGCCGTCCCCGCTGAGGCGTGTGCGTTGTTCGGAGTTCCTTGCTGAGCAAGGTCTTCCGGACGGGTTGAGATTTTTCTTACCCCAGCGGCGTGGCTGATTTCCGCGGGGTCCGGCGCGACGAACGATCCGGATTGTCGATTTTCACCCCATGG
>JAJDVM010000039.1 GCA_022826125.1 Defluviicoccus sp. | reverse complement strand
CGCCAGTCCTCCCCGGCCCCCTGGACCTCCAGCCGCCGCGCCTCCATGTCCTCAAGGACCAGCACCGCCCGCGCCACCCGCCTCAGCACCGAAAGGGGCAGCCCCGGCTCCGCCGCGACCTCGCCCGAACCGGCGCTGCTGCGCACCACGTGCTCGGAGATCGACAGCCCCGCCTCGGCGGCGGCCTCGCCGATCAGCGTCCACTCGGCGTCGGTCGCCATCACCGAGCGCGCCTTCCGCCTTGCCCCCTTCGGCCTCGCCGCCATCTCCCGCCCGCTATTCAAGGAAGCCCGGCATCGCCGGGCAGAACCGCCCTCAGCTCCATGGCCTTCCCATGCCCATGCGCCAGAGCGCTCGAATTCAACCCGATCCGACACCCCTTTGCAACCGTTTCCCCAACGACCTCGCGACCATCGATAGTTTGGATCCTCTATTCAACACAGTAGACACATGTTCTAACACCCGCTAAAATCACAATGAATCGGAAAGATATCGAAGATCACCACAGCCCAGGGTCCTCCCCAACGCTCACTTTTTCTTGCTACACCGAGGGCCACGGCAAGGACTTCTTCTCGCCCAACCTGTGGCCGGAGCGACCGGCCGGGATGCGGAAGGCCTTCGAGGCGTATTACCGGGCGCTCGGCGGCATCGGCGACGAGCTCATGCGGATCTTCGCGCTCGCGCTCGGGATCGACGAGCGCTTTTTCGACGACAAGATCACGCGCTCGATCAGCCACATCCGGTTCAACAAGTACATGGCCCAGAAGGAGGCGCCGCTGCCGGGCCAGCTCCGGGCGGGCGCCCACACCGATTACGGAACGCTCACCATCCTCTATGGCGAGGACCGGCCCGGCGGTCTGCAGGCCTTTTCCCCGGACGGCGAATGGATCGACGTCCGGCCGCCCCCGGGCGCTTTCGTGGTCAATATCGGCGACATGATGGCGCGCTGGACGAACGACCGGTGGGTGTCGACGCTCCACCGGGTGGTCAATCCGCCGCGCAGCGAACACCGGGCTGAACGGCTCTCGATCGCCTTCTTCCATCAGCCGGGCCACGATGTCGAGATTCGCTGCGTCGAGACCTGCCACGGCCCCGGCAACCCGGTCAGGTACCCGCCGGTCACTTACGGCGACTACCGCTTCGGCAAGGTCGTCAGCAGCCGGATCGAGGAGGATGAGGCGTAACCGAAATCCAGCATTCAGGACATCAGGTCTATCTCGGTCCCGATCCCGGCCTCCCGGGCACGCCGGTAAATCGACCATGCAAGGGGCATGTCGACGCTCCCGAGGCCCGTCGGTATCGCCATAATGCGATCCCGGTCGCTCCGGCGGCCGGGGCCGTTTCCGAGCACGATATCGCTCAAGGAGGCCAATTCGTCCGGCAGGCGGAGATCGGGCCGCCGCTGCGCCGCGGCGGCACGCAGCCCCGCGTCGTTGTCGGCGACCAGCATGTCGATCGCCTCGAACGCTTCGTCGTCCCAGGCGGTCAGGATGTCGAGGGGAATCGCCAGCATGCCCTCGGTCCACCAATCGGCCTTCAGCGGCCGTTCCGATCCCTGCGGTATCGACGACACCACGATGTCCATGTCGCGGACCGCATCTTCCACGGAGGCCGCCGGGGTGAGGGTCCATGGTCCTTCGTCCGCCATGGCGGCGCAGAACTCCTCGCGGCTTTCCCGCGTCCGCGACGCGACGAAGACATCCGAGAGCGAGGGAAACAGCGCCGACAGCACCCGGAGAGACCATTTCCCCAGACCGCCGCATCCGACCAGTCCCAGACGGGCCGGTTTCGGGCGCGCGCAGTGCCTGGCGGCGACGGCGCCGCAGGCCGCCGTCCGCACCAGCGTGATCCACATGCCCTCCATGATCGCCACCGGATGCCCGTGATCGGGATCGTTGAGCACGATCAGGCCGGAGGAACCGGGAAATCCGCGCGCGGTGTTGTCGGGGTAGTAGGAAATCCACTTCATCCCAAGCGCCCGCTCGCCAGCGACCCAGGCGGGCATGGCGTGCAGGAAGCTGTGCGCACGGCCGGGATGCACGCCGGCTTTCATCGGCACCTCGACCTCGCCCCTTCCGTCCATGCGGTAGGTCTCTTCCACGACCTCGATTATCTCGGGCAGCGGGGGCGCAACGGCCTCGATATCGGCGCGATCGAGAAGAAGCAGTTCGGGGGAACGCACCGTCATCCTCTCAAGGCCTCGTCATCTGGTCATGAGCCCGGGCAGGTGCAGGGAAATGTCCGGGAACGCCATGATCAGGGCCATGGCGATGGCGTCGCAGATCAGGAAGGGAACCGCCGCCCTGATGATCTGGCCCATGGTGGTGTCCGGCGGCGACACGCCCTTCATCACGTAGAGCAGGATGCCGTAAGGCGGTGTCGTCTGCGCCATCTCGATATTGATCAGAAACAGGACGAGGAACCAGATCGGGTCGTAGCCCAGCTGCTTCACCACGGGCAGGAACACCGGCAAGGTGATCAACATCAGGGGCACGCCCGAGATGAAACCGCCCAGGATCAGGATCACGATCTGCATCATGACGATGAGCACCAGCGGTGCCACCGGCAGCCCGACGGCCCATTGCACGAGATGCCGGTTGGCGCCGGTGAACGCGAGCACCTGCGAATAGGCCTGGGCGGCGGCCAGTATGATCAAGACCATCACCGCAATCCTAAGCGTGCTCTCGAGCGCTTCGCGGGTGACCTTCCGGTTGAGCCCGCCGTAGCAGGCGGCGAGCACGAACGCCCCGGCGGTGCCGAGCGCCGCCGCCTCGGTCGGCGTGGCGACACCGAGAAAGATCAGCCCGACGACGAGAAACACGATGAGTCCGAGCGGCAGGACGTATTTGACGGTGAGCCGGATCTTCAGCCCGAGCGGCACCCTCTCGATCGCGTAGCGGGGCGCCAGGTCGGGTTGCAAATAGCAGCGGACGACGATGTACGACGCATACAGCACCGCCATCAAAATGCCCGGTAGGACAATCGCGATCAGGAGCTTGCCGACCGACACCTCGGCCAGCACGGCGAGGATCACACCGAGCCCGCTCGGCGGGATCATTATCGCGAGCCCGCCGCTGCCGAGCAGAGGACCGATGCTCATAGGCTTTTTGTAGCCCCGCGATTCGAGCTCCGGGGCGAGCGTCGCGCCGAGCATCGCGGTCGTCCCGATGCTGGCGCCGCTGAGCGAGGCAAGAACCGTGCCGGACGCAACGGCAAGCAGCGACAGGCGCCCGGGGAGGTTGCCGAGCCACTTGTCCAGCGCGTCGATCATGCGCGCCGCCACGCCCGCCCGGAACATCACCTCGCCCATCAGCACGAACAGGGTGATCGGCAGGAGCACGAACACCGTCAGGCTGCCATAGGCGCTGTTGATCATCTGTTCGAGGCCGGCCTCGCCGCCCATCAGCAGGAACATGCCAACGATGTTCACCGCGAAGAACGAGAAGACGACCGGAACCCCGACGAACAGCAGGGTGAAGAACGCTCCCAGTATCAGCGCCAGCGACCAGTACCATTCCACGCCGGTTCGCTCCCGCTGCGCGCGCTAGAGGTCGACTTGCAGGTCGTCGGACCGCCGCTCGGCGGGGGAGCGCATCAGCCTCCAGGCGTCCCTGACCAGCTGCACCAGGAAGACGGCGCTGCCCAGCGGGATGACCGCGAGCACGATGAAGATGGGAACTTCCTCGACCTTGAAATAGTCGTACTCGTTGGTCAGGAACTTCTCCCATGTGACCTTGCCGCCCTGCCAGACCAGCACCAGGCAGACGCAGATCCCGAGCAGCAGCCCGAACAGCTCGGAGGCCAGCCGGCTGCGCTTCCCGAAGCGGGTCACCAGGATGTCGAGGCGGACATGGCCGCCTTTTTGTTGCAGCCAGGCGGCGCCGAGAAAGGCGATAAAGAGCAGGCTCCACTCGTTGAGCGCGATCACCCAGAGCAGCGACTTGCCGAAAAAGAAGCGCGTTGCGACATCGGCCGACACGCTGACGACCTGGAAGATCAGCAGCGCGCCGGCAATCCAGGCGAAGGCGTTGACGAGCCTGTCGAATGCCGCCCCCAAACGGTGCCTCCGCCCGCGCCTTGCCTGGATTGCCGGACAGGCCGTCAATGACGGTAGCGGGTCATCGCGTGATCATCTTGCGGATCTTCGCGTATTGCTCGGGGGCCAGTCTCTTCTCCATGACCGCCCAGCGCGATTCGTTGGCGACGTCCACCCATTTCTTCGCCTCGTCGTCAGGCAGGCCGATGAACTTCACGCCGCTTTTCCGCAGCTTGGCGATTTCGGACGCCTTCAGCTCTTTGCCCTTGGGAACCATGAAGCGTTCCATCTCGGCCTGTTCGTCCTGCATCAGCTTCCGCGCGGCGGCGGACAGCTTGTCCCACTTGCCGCGGTTGACGAAGCTGAACGTCGTATGCGCCGGCCAGAACGCATCGGACATCGCGCAGCAGATGACTTCGTGGATACCGATATTCGTCGCCGCCAGCGGAAACGGCGCCGCCTGCACGACGCCGCGCTCGAGCCCGGGATAGATCTCGGAAATCTTCATGTGGATGGGCGAGGCGCCGATCGCCTTCATGAAGGGGTCGTAACCCGCGTGCGAGCGGATCTTGACGTCTTTCAGATCGGCCATCCGGTTTATCGGCTTCTTGGAGAAAATATGGAAACCGACATCGGTCGCGGTGCGCCCCATGACCTTGATGCCTATTTTCTTGTGCGCTTCGTCGAGCAGGTCGATGTAGCCCACCTCGCGCTCTTCCTTGGGCGATATCTCCGACATGCCGACGGTGCCGATCTCCGGGACCAGCGACTGGTGGATGGTGAACGTCATGACCATGTCGGCGACGCCCTTGGTCGTCGCGTTCATCTGGTCGCGCAGCGGAACGACCGACGGCCCGCCGATATAGTCGAGCTTGAGCGTGCCCTTGCCGGCCTCGTTCACCCGCTCGATGAAGCGCCTGAACATCACCATGCTGGGATAGTTTCGATCCGGCTGCGAGAAGGTGACGACGCGCAGCGTCGTCTCGGCCGCCGCGGCCGGGAGAACGAAACAGGCCGCCGCCGCAACACAGGCGGAAAGCGTCGCTATACGCATCGTGACATAAGCCGATTTCATGGGTTTCCTCCCCTGTAACGCGCCCCCCGGCACCGCGTGAGGCCGCAGAATCTTCTATGCGAATGAACCGGTCGTTCCACTGAGGAAGGCATGGTAGCGCCGATTCGCCGATGTGAGCAAACCGTTCAACCTGCCAGCGATCCCTGTGCGCTCGCTGCGCTCAAACCCGTTCGATTGGTTCCCCGCGTCAATCGACCACGAAGAGCTCCCAACCCGGATCGGTCGAGAGTATATCGCAGCCGTGCTCGCGAATGACCACGTGCTCTTCCGGATTCACCAGCCCGTCCGGGCTCTCGATCTTTGGTTCCGGGGTGAGCGTCATGCCGAGCTGGAGGACCGTCGGGTCGAACCGGTTGATCGACGGCGGTTCGGTCTCCAGACCGATACCGTGCCCGATCCGCTTCGCCGGGTGGTCCGAATAGTTGACGAAATCGGTCTTGGCCAACAGGGACTGGGAATACTCGAAAATTTCCCGCATGCCGGTTCCGGGGGTCATGCGGTCCATCACCTTGAACAGGATTTCCCACATGCCATCATGCTCGCGGCGCTGCCGGTCGCTGGGCGGGCCGAACACCGCGCGGCGCGTGAAATCCATGTGATAGCCCTCGAAATGGCAGCCGCCGTCGAGATAGAGCACATCGCCCGCCTGAAACGCGCCGCCCGGCCCGGTCGCGCCCAGCGCGGTCGGAGGGCCGGAATCCAGATCAGCCCCCTCGTCGAAGTAATAGCCGATGATGCGCTTCTGAATTTCGGCCGACGTGATACCGGGGCGCAACTCCTGCAGGCAGCGCTTCCACGCCCTTCCGCCGATCGCGCAGGCTTTCCGCTGAGCCTCGATCTCCCATTCCGACTTTATCATCCGGCAGCCCCAGACGACGGGTCCGGATTCGACAAACCGGATGTTGGGCAGTTCGTCCTGCAAGCGAATGAAATCGCTATGCGGGATACCGAGCCAGGTCTCGCGCCCGAGCTCGATTCCGATCACCCCTTCCAGCAGCCCGCGATCCTCAAGAACCCCGCGTATGCCCCAGTCCACGCGTTCGTCGGTGTTGAACGGGACCTCGGGATAGATGCGGCGATCCTCGACCCAGGACGGGTAGGGACGATCGTAGAGACGCGCGAACATTCCCGGACCGGACCAGCTTATGACCGCCGGCTCTCCTTCGAGGGGAAGGATGAAAACAGTCGGCCGCTGCCGCATCCACGCCGGCGCCCGCTGGCCACTGAAATAAAAAAAGGTCGTCGGGTCGGTCACCACCAGACCGTCCATGCCGCGCTCGCCCATGAGCGCGCGCGCGCGCGTGATCCGGGCCTCGTATTCGCTTGCCGGTACGGCCATCGAACACCTCTTTCGAATTACCGGTGGTCACGCAACAATGACCTTATGCGACCGCCGTCACGCGTTCAACTGACGGCGCTTCCGGTGTCGGGCGCTTCCGGTTTCCGTTTTTCCGCTTGTTGTCCGGACGGCGGGGCGATGATAGGGGTTGGTCATGAAGACGGTGTTCAGCAACGCGAATGTCATCGACGGAAAGGGCGACTCGTTCCACGGATTCGTGGTGGTCGAGGGCAGGGATATCGTTCGCGTCGGAAGCGGCGAACCCCGCCTGTCCACGACCGGCTACGAAGTCGTCGACCTCGGGAACAAGAGCCTGCTGCCCGGGTTCTTCGACTGCCACGTCCACCTGCGCTCGGACGGGCTCGCCGATCCACGCGCGCAAGTGCTGTCCGATACCGATGCGCTCTGCGCCCTGCGGTCCGCGCGCAATGCCAAACGCACGATCGAAGCGGGGATCACCACGATACGCGATTGCGGGTCGACCAACTTCGTTGATTTCTCCGTGCGCCGGGCGGTGGAACAGGGGCTGTTTCCGGGCCCGCGCATGGTGCTGTCGGGCAAGATCATCTGCATGACGGGCGGTCACGGGTGGAACGTGGGGAGGGAGGCGGACGGCCCCGACGGCGTTCGACGCGCCGCGCGCGAGCAGCTGCGCGCCGGGGCGAACAACGTCAAGCTGATCGCGACGGGCGGCATTCTTACCCCTGGCACCGAAATCGGCAGCGCCCAGCTCACCGTCGACGAGCTGCGCGCCGGTGTCGAAGAGGCGAAGAAGGCCGGCGCCATCTCGGCCGCGCACGCGCACGGTGCGGCCGGCATAAGGAACGCGGTGCGGGCAGGCATAGACTCGATCGAGCATGGCTATTTCCTGGACGACGAGGGTATCGAGCTGATGCTGGAACACGGCACCTGGCTCGTGGCCACATCAGCCGCGGTCAGGAACGTGGCGTCGCGGAGCGTCGCGGACGGGCTGCTGCCGGACGTCCATCGCAAGGCGTGCGAGGCGGTCGACAGCCATGTCGAAAGCTTCGGCAGGGCCTACCGCGCCGGCGTCAAGCTGGCCATGGGAACTGATTCCGGCGTACCGTTCACCCGCCACGGTCGAAACCTGGAGGAGCTGGCGCATATGGTCGAGATGGGTCTGAGCCCGATGGAAGCGATCGAGGTGTCGACCCTCGGCAGCGCTCGTTTGCTGCGTCTCGACGACCGGCTCGGCAGTATCGAGGAAGGCAAGCTCGCCGACCTCGTCGTGTGCGACGGCGACCCACTGGCCGATATCTCCGTGCTCCAAGACGCGAGCCGGATCGAATGGGTGATCAAGGATGGCGAGATAGTCGTTCGCCGCGACAACGCCCGCAAGACCATGGACGCATCGGCGTGCGACGCATCCTCTCCAACGCCCGCATCGTAGACGGCACGGGACAGGTCTATTCGGACCGGTTTATCGTCATCGAGGACCGGTCGATCGCCGACATTCGCCCGATGTCGGACTTTCCTGCCATCCCGGACGGGGAGGTCGTGGACATTGCGGGCCGAACCGTCATGCCGGGGCTGATCGACTGCCATGTGCACCTGTCCATCGACGGCGACGCCGACCCCATCGGCCAGGTTGTCGGCGACGCCGCGGCGATGTCGGCCATGCGCATGGCGAGGAACGCGGCCAAGACGCTCGCCGCCGGCGTGACGACGGTTCGCGATCTGGGCGCCAAGGACCATGTCGACATTTCCTTTCGTCAAGCGATAGACGAAGGCGTGGCGGCGGCCTCGCCGCGGCTGATTCTCAGCGGTCGACCGGTGACCATGACCGGCGGCCATTGCTGGCAGTTCGGACGCCAGGTGGACGGGGCGGACGACGCCCGCAGAGCGGCGCGCGAACAGATTCGCGCCGGCGCGGACTGCGTCAAGCTGATGGCGACGGGCGGTATCCTGACCCAGGGCAACGAAATCGGCGCGCCACAGCTCGAAGAGGCGGAAATGCGCGCCGCGATCGAGGAAGCCGACAAGGCGGGCAAGCTGACCGCCGTTCACGCGCACGGCGCATCCGGGATCAAGAACGGCGTCCGGGCCGGCGTACACAGCGTCGAACACGCCTATTTTCTCGACGACGAGGGCATCGATCTGATGCTGAAGCGGGACATATGGCTGGTCCCCACCGCGGCCGCGGTCGATCTGGTGGTGAAAAACGGGATCGAATCCGGGATTCCGACCGACGTGGTGGAAAAGGCGGAACAGGCCATCGAAAGCCAGCGCGCGACCTGTCGCATGGCGCTGCAATCGGGTGTGCGAATCGCGATGGGGACGGACGCGGGCACCCCCTATAACCGGCACGGCGACAACGCCCAGGAGCTGGTCGCTCTCGTGTCGCTCGGCATGAGTCCGATGGACGCGCTCAGCGCGACTACGATCCGGGGGGCGGAACTCCTCGGGCTGTCGGACCGGCTGGGGACGGTAGAAGCCGGAAAGACCGCCGATATCCTCGTCGTGGACGGCGACCCGCTGGAAGACATTTCCATCCTGTGCGCGCCCGAGCGCATGGACATGGTCTTTCAGGACGGAGAGATCGTCGCGCGGCTCGGAGAAATCGTGACCTCCGCGCCCTGACCCGGTCCTTCAGGACGACGGCGCTATTTCCACGGGGTTGCCGAAGCTCTCGACCTCATGAAAGTCGTAGCCTCCGGGCGCGTAGATCTCGATGACCCGTGTCGGACCGTGGCCCCCGGCGCTGCCGGCGGTGTGCACGACGCCCGCGGGTATGTAACCGACATCGTCCTTGCGGAGAAGATGGCGCTCGCCCTCGACGACGACTTCCAGCACCCCCTCGAGCACGATGTAGACGTTGTCGGCGTTCTCGTGAAAATGGACCTCGCCGGGACCGCTGTCGTCGTTGATTATATTGATGTGGACATCGACTTTCTGGCAGCCCATTTCCGGGTTGATCAGCTTGATGCCGGTGCCCCGCCCGAGCTTCATGTTCCGGGTCGGGGCCTTGTGAATGTTGGTGAAGAAGGGTTTGGCCTCGGCCATCGTTTGCGTCCCCGAACTTGCAACCTCAAGCGAGAGCAGTTGGGCGCGTTCCCGGGCCGGCGACCGCAATGTCCCGCGCCGGTTACCGTATCACCTCCCCCGCCGACGGACAAGAATCCGGCGGATACCGGCATCGCCGAACTATCTGGGGTTGCCGATCTGGAGGCCGAAACGGCGCGCCGCGATCGCGACCGCGATCACCAGGATCGAGGTAAACACGCCGACTACCGCCGCGGGCTCGACATCGCCGTTGTTGGCGTATTCGAGCATCAGCACCGAGAGCGGCAGGGACGAGGGCTGGGCGAGCAGGAGAACCGTGCTGACGTCGCGGATGCCGGCGATGGCGACGAGCACGAAGATGCTGATAAGCATCGGCTTCATCAGCGGGAGGTCGATCTTGCGGAAGGTCCGCCACCAGCCTGCGCCACACACCCGCGAGGCGTGCTCCAGCTCCGGCGCGATCTGCACCACGGAGGTCTTCATCATGCTCACGCCGAGAGGCAGTTGCGCGACCGCGATGGCGATCACGAGGACGAAGATCGATCCGTAGAGCGGCGTGAGGAAAGGCGTGAACAGCACCAGCGACAACATGCCGACGCCGAGGAGGATCCCGGGGACGCACCAGGGAAGCCAGGCGAGAAGGTTGGTCAGCGGGAGGAACCCGATCCGGGTCCGCACGATGGCGTAGGCGATCACAGCATAGGCGAACACCCCGAGGGCGGCGGCGCCGAGCCCCAGGATCAGGGTATTGACGATCGACGGTACGAAAGCCGGATCGTCGAGAACCGTCGCCCAGTGCTCGGCGGTGAAGGGTTCGGGAATGTGGAAGAATCCGAAGAGCGTCATCGAGGTGCCGAGCAGGAGGAAGGCGATCGGCACGATGACGGTGACGAACACCAGCACGAAGAACAACGCGGCGAGAATCCAGCGCCCCCGGCCGAGCGGGATCTCGCGGAGACTCATGCCCGATCCGGTCACCGTCGCATGGCCGCGTTGGGAGGTATAGCGCTGGTAAAACAGCGCGATCGCCAGCAAACCACCGAGGACCAGCGTCGACATCGCCATGGCCTCGCTGAAGCGCGGCGGTTCCCAGTTGATCAGGGCGTAGACATGCGTCGAGTAGACATAGATCTTCTCCTTCACGCCCAAAAGCTGTTCGACCTCGAAGGCCTCAAGGCCGCGGATGAATCCGAGTATCGCCCCGGTAACGATGGCCGGCAGAAGAAGCGGTAGGGTGATCCGCCGGAACACCTCGAACGGCCCGGAGCCGCACACCCGCCCCGCCTCCTCGAACGATGCGTCCATCTGGCGGATGGCGGGGCCCAGCAGGATCACCATTACGGGAACCGAACTCGCCGTCATGTGGACCCAGAGAATGCCCGTGACGGAACTCACGTCGAACAACGGACCGTCGACGAAGGGCAGTGCGGCAAGCCACTTGTTGAGCAAACCGGTTGGGGAGTCGAGCAGCAGCATCCAGCCGAGCGTCACCGGGATGAGCGGTAGGAAGAACGCGATCCACAACATGAACTCGATGAACTCCCGACCCGGGATCCGTACCCGGATGAGCAGCCAGGCGAGCAGGAAACCGATCAGGGCGGCAAATGGCGCGCGCGCGGCGAACAGCAGCGAATAGCCGAGCGCGGAGCGCGCCTGGCCCGATTCCAGGATAAGCGAACGCCACGCCCCGCTGTCCTCGAAGCTCCCGGCGATCACCACCAGGACCGGGGACAGCGAGACCGCCGCCACGGCGAGCAGCAGTAAGCCGCCGAGGGTGAGCCGCATCGGCGCCACCGGGCGCGGCGTCCGTGCCGTAGCCGTCGAGCTTCGGGACGCTAGGCCGGCCACAGCCGCGCGGCTTCGGCCGCAAACCCGAGCCGGATGGCCTCGCCCGGCGCAAACGCTGCGTTCTTCGCGAGGCGCAAGCCGAACTCGGCGCCGTCGACCGCGACCGTGTAATCCATGTGATCGCCGCCGTAGGAGCGCGCCTCGATCCGTCCCTCGATCCATATCGCGCCGCGGGGAGCCGAAGTTCCGGGCAGGAAAATATCCTCGGGCCGCACGGCTACCCGGACGGCGCGACCGGAGAACCCCGCGCCGGCGCCCGGCAGGACCGCGTCCGGGCCCGCCGGAAGTTGGACATCCCCCGCTTCTCGGATCTCGCCGCGCAACACGACCACCCGTCCGACGAAGCTCTGCACGAAGAAGCTCGCGGGATTTCTATAGATATCCTCGGGCGCGCCGATCTGCTCGACAGCGCCGTCCCGCATCACCGCGATGCGGTGCGACAGCGCGAGCGCCTCGGTCTGGTCGTGGGTAACGTAAACCACGGTGGTGTTGAAACGCGCCTGGAGGAGCTGGAGCTGAAGCCGCATCTCCTCGCGCAGCTTGGCGTCGAGATTGCTGAAGGGTTCGTCCAGAAGCAGGATATCGGGTTCGTAAACCATGGCACGGGCGAGCGCGACGCGCTGCTGCTGGCCGCCGCTCAAAGCGGTCGAGGGCCGGTCCACGAAGGCCTCCATGCCGACCACCTCGCACATCTCGAGGACGCGGCGGCGGATGTCGGCGTGTCCGCGGCGGCGTGCCGTAAGCGGATAGGCGACGTTTTCGAACACGGTCATGTGCGGCCAGATGGCGTAGGACTGGAACACCAGACCCACGTTCCGCCTTTCGGCGGGCACGTGGATTCCGCGTGCCGCGTCCGATACCGCCGTGCCGCGGAGCTCGATGGAACCGCCATCCGGCTCCTCGAGCCCGGCTACCATGCGGAGGGTCGTGCTCTTGCCGCAGCCCGAGTGTCCGAGCAGGGAAAATATCTCGGCTTCGCGGACGTCGAAACCGACCCCGTCGACCGCGACGGCATCGCCGTAGCGCTTGACCAGGTTGCGGACGCGGAGAACGCTGCTCCCGGCGGCTTCCCCGGACATGTCGCGCCGCGCGCTGGCCGAACCGGACGCCCAGCGCCGCGCGCGGGCCTACTTGCCGAAGATCGCCGTTATGCGGCTGCGGAGCTTCGTCTTGGCGCCGAAATGGTGGCCCTTGTAATAGTCGTGCACCGGGTAAGAGACGCCGTCCTTGGGGCTCGTGTATTCCGGGATGCAGGCGTAGGATTCGAGGTCCATCCTCAGGCTGCGCTCCAACAGGAGACACTGGATCTTTTCCTGGGTCCGCTTAGTGATGAACCAGTTGACGAACACCCCTCGCGCATTCGGATTGGGGCCGTTCAGCGCCGCGATGCCGCTGAAGCCCCCGGTCCTGAGTCCCATGCCGTCCTTGGGGAACACGCGCGCGATCGGCAGCCCCTTCTTGCGGTATCGCTCGACCGCCGCCTGCACGAAGGCGAGGCCGATCTCGTACTGCCCCGTCGCGACCGCCTCGGGGTTCTTGGAGTAGCTGGTGCCGAGCGCCGCATCCTGGCCGACGTAGAGCTTGCGCACGAAGTCCTCGCCGAATACCGAGTAGAGATAGGCGGCGGTCGCCTGCCCGGCGCCGGGGCGGCGCGGATCGTGGGCGATGATCTTGCCCTTGTATTTGGGATCGAGGAGGTCCTTCCAGGCGGTGATGCTGCCCGCCGGAACCTTGTCCGTGTTGACGAAAAGGTCGCCCATCACCCAGTCGGCCGTCTGCATGAAACACCAGAAGTCGTCGTTGTCCCGATTGTCGTCGGTGCCGGTCTGAATGGTGTACTTGCCGTCCCGCCACTTGCTCTGGTCCGTGACATCGGGATTAACGAGTAGCGGTTTGAGGTTTACGACGACGTTCTTCTTGCGCGTGAAGTTGAAGCAGCTCGTCGTGCCGCCAATATAGACGTCGGTGGTGATCTTCCCGGCGTCGGCTTCGCGCAGCAGCGTGGCCGTGAACGGACCCGGTCCGCCCACGAGCGGCTTCCAATCGACCTTTATGCCGGTATCGGCTTCGAACTGCTTCACGATAAAGTTCCGCACCCATGGGAAGGAAGGTCCGGCGACCGTGACGCTGCCCTCCTTCTTTCCCGCCGCGAGCATGTCGCCCCAGGCATCCGCCCGGCTCTCCGCCGCCGCAAGCGCGGTTGCACCGAAAACGCCGAGCACCGTCAGCGTGCCGAGGTAACCAAGTCTTGTCCGGTTATTCATTTTCCCGTCCCGAATCGAGGCGTTCCGAGCGACGAGCGTACGGCAACCCGGGCACTAGTCAACCGCGGACCCCACTAGGCACTGCCCGCAGCCGGTGCCGTAGGCGGCGATTGCCTCGTAATATATGCGGCGGAAGGGTCGGTTTCCGAACAGTCCGTAGAGCATGATCCAGCTCCGGATCTCGGCGGTGGAAGACCCGGCGGCGTCGACCTCGGCATCGCTGAGGGCGAGGATGTCGGCGGTCGCCCCGGCCTCGAGCAGCCCCAGAAACCGTTCGTCGAATTCGGAGTCCACAAAACCCATTTGCTCGTCGCCCGGAGAGTGGGAGAGCCCCCCGGCAGCGATGACGGCAACTCGGAGACCGTCTTCCACAGCCCGGATCGCTTCCCCCAACAGCGCGCCGACCGTGTGACAGCGCGCGATTCCCGGAAGCGGCGGCGCGGCACAGTTGACGTTTATGGGCACCACCGGGAGGCATCCCCCGGGGTCGAGCATGTGAAGAGGCACCATGAAGCCGTGGTCCAGGATCCAGTCCTCAGCGCGCGACCAGTCGATACCCTGCTCCAGCCCGTGCTGGAGAATGCCGGTCGCGAGCGGCACGTGGCCGATGACCTGGCGGCGCGGCATCCCCGTACCCTCCTCAGCCGGTCCCACGAAACTGTCCCTCAGGCCGATGCAGAAGGCGGGCATGTTGTCGAGGAAGAATCGGTTGACGTGATCGGGCGAGATCACGACGAGCACGTCGGGCGCGGCCCGCGCGAGCGCGTCGGCAAGCGTTTCGAAGCCCGCCCGAAACCGCGCCGCCTCGTCCGGCGGGGCGATCTGGGGGCTGCGCACGATCGCCGCGATATGGGTCGTCGCGATTCCGAGGACCGGACGCGCCATCTAGCCCAGTTCCTCGCGGTCGCGACCCAGGCGCGCGGAGAAGTCCTGGAACCTAAACCCGTGCGCCCGGAAGTATCGGTAAACGAGATTGGGCAGCCCGCCCCGATCGAGGATCGCCGCGAAATTGGGTTCGGCGAGCGCCCGGCACTCCGCCTTGTCGAGCGCGTAGGCCGCGAGAAACTCGGATTTGTCGGCGATCATGCGGTCGCGCACGCCGGATTGCGTGCCCTCGTACATCGCCCGGTTCAGTTCGTAGCGGCTCACCCGCCCGCTCTCAGGAATCGCGGCCGAGGAAGGCGAGCGCGAGTTCGTTGAATTCCTCGGCCCATTCCACCTGCGCCCAGTGGCCGCAGCGCGGGAAGATGTGCATGCGCGCGTCGGCGAGAATGTTCACCATCGCAAGCCCGGAATCCAGCGACGAAAATCGGTCCTGCGCGCCCCACACGAACAGGACCGGGCTGCTCACTTCGTGCAGCCGGTCGCTGATATCCTCGGGCTTGGGCGGGTTGTTGGACCAGAGCTCGACCACCCGGGGCTCGGCGCTGGCTTCGTAACGTTCTCTCACGATGTCATCGGTAATGAAGGACGGGTCATAGACAATGGTCGTCAGCAGCGCGCGCATCTTCTCCTCGGTCGGGCCTTCGCCGCGATAGTACTCGGCGATCAGCTTGATGCCCTCCGCCGGACGAGGCTGGAAGAAGGTGCGCGTGTAGGTGTTGTTGCCGATTGCGACGAAGCGGTCGATGCGGTCGGGGTGATCGAGCGCGAACTTGAACACGCTCTGGGCGCCCATCGAGTTGCCGATAAAGTGGGCCTTCGCGATGCCGAGCTCGTCCATCAGCCCCCGGATCGTATCTGCGCAGAGGCTGAGCCGGCCCTTGTCGGAGACAATCATGTCGGACTTGCCGAAATTCGGCATGTCCATGAGGATCGTACGGAACCGCGCCGACACCGCGTCCACGTTGTACCGGAAATTGCTGCGGCCGCCGGCGCCGGGCCCCCCGCCGTGGAGACAGATTACGGGGTAGCCTTCCCCCGACTCGTTGATATGGATCCGGTGACCGTCTATGCGGACAAATCTGCCGCCGTCCTCCGACATAGTCGTCCCCTTGCGTTTCAGTTGGCGCCCGGCCCACCGTTTTCTCTCGGGTAGCGCTCGACAGGCTCTCGTCCAAAGCCGCGCGCGGTGTCTTCGTAGTACTGGCGCACCGACTGCATGGCGCCGTCGGGTCGATAAAGGATCTCCGGCGGCGTCATCATGTTTTCAACCATCCAGGCGTCCTGGTCGTTGAACTGGTTATGGAAGAACGGGCGGATGTAGAGCAGGTACTTGATCCGGTGCCACAGCGCCGGAAACCCGCGGGCGTGCTTGCAAATGAACTGGAGGTAGCGGTGATGTCCCTGCTCAGTGGGAACGTACCACTCGAAATGCGCCCACGCCCGGTATGCCACCCGGAGCGTGCAGGGCAGCCGGAACTTGATGCCGCGTGCGCCCGGACGCCATTTGTACCATTTCTGCGGCGGCCATTCGCCGAGCCCGGGGAAATCTGCGCAGAACCCAAGCTCCTTGGTCTCCCGCGTCAACCACTTGCCGTCCTCGGAAATGCGAGGCTCCGACCAGCCCCAGCCGGGCGCGCGCCGCCAGAAAGTCCAGACCCCCCGGCGATGGAGGTACTTGACGTGACCCTCGTCGTAGCCGTTCTCGACGGCGTAGCGCCAGTCTCCCGCGCGCTCGGAAATGCGCCCGGTGATGATCGCCGTGGGAAGCAGCCATTCGTCGGGGATGTCGTCATCGACCGGCGGCGGCTCGTCGTCTCCGAGATAGATCCAGATCAGGCCGCAGCGCTCCTCGACAGGATAGGTGCGCACCTTCACGCTGCCCTTCTTCACGATGGGAGACTCCGGCCCGTCGGTGAGCGCGGCGCGGAGCCGGCCCGTCTCGAGCTCGAACACCCAACCGTGATAGGGGCAGGTGCGGGTGCCGGCGAAATCGCACTGCGCGTTGTCGATCGGAACGCCGCGATGGGGGCAGCGGTTGTCGAGGGCATAAGCCCTGCCGCCCTCGCGGAACAGGGCGATTTCCTTACCGAGAAGCGTAAGCCCGATACCCCGGCGCGGTTTCAGGCTGCGCGACCAGAGGATGGGGTACCAGTATTCCGGGAGCCCCAGCGGATGGCTGTCATAAATGCGAAACCGCGACGCCCCCTCTTCCCGTCCGGTGATCTGCTCGGTCAGGTTGCGCGGTACACCGGAAGGCTTCGGCATCAACATCGCGGACCTCGCTCCGATTCGGTACTCAGCTCTGCCAGCGGGCGACCGCAGGTGTCGACGGCGGCATCGATCAGCGCGCGCACCAGCGCGTCCAGGCTGTCGGCGTGCACCTCCCCCATCGAGAATTGCCCCGAACGCGGCAAAGGCTCGGGCGGCGGCGGCAATCCGAAGCGTGCTGTGGGAATACCCCAGCTGCGGATCACGTTCGCTTCCGTTGCACCGCTGCCGTCGCGTCCGGCGACGAACGAACGTCCGGTCATGCGCTCCCATGCGCGAATCGCCGCACCGACGATCCAGTTCTTCCGGTCGGTGCAGGAGGCAGGCACGGCGAGGATCATCTCCCAGCCGATGTCGAGGCCAGCGTGGGCCGCGCGGATGGACTCGATCGCGGTTGCGAATTGCCGACGCACTTCAGCGGGGCCGGCGCGAGGCGTCGTGCGCAGATCGAGATAGATCTCGCAGACCTCGGGGATGAAAGTCGGTTTCTCGGGCCAGCCGGCACGGATGCAGCCGATTGAGCCCTGCGGACGCAAGGTGCCGGACGCGTTGGCCTCCGAGTATTCGGCGAACCAGGCTTCCAGGTCCTCGATCACCTTGGTCGCAGCGAGGATCGGGTTCGCGTGCGCCACCACGTGCCGAGTCCCGGCATAGCCGAGCAGGCCGCGTACGGTGACACGAAACCAGCAAAGGCCGACCTCCTCCCAAGCCGGCGGACCCGGCTTGAGGACAATGGCATAGTCCGGGCGGGTGCCCTGTTCGAGCAGAAACGCGCAACCGGCGCCGTGACCAATACGCCGCCCGGAGCGCCCGTCCCCCGGAGGGAGGTTGGTCGGCATGCCGCCACCTGCGAGGGCGACCACGACATCTCCGGGCAGCGGCGCGCCCGCGCGGGCCAGGCAGATTACGGCCATGACGGCTGCCGAGCCGTGGCCCTTCGGGTTGTGGGCACCGAGGCCGGTGAGGATTTTGCCCTCGACATGCGCGACCGGGATCTGGTCGTCGCGCATCGGCGTGCCGAGAAACGGCCCATCGGCTGCTCCCGTTCCAGCGAACGCAGTGTCCAGTGGAGAAAAGAGCATCAACTCGGCGCCGCCGCCCAAACCGGGCAGCCGTCCGATGGCGTTGCAGAGGTCGCCGTCCACCACCTGGCAGCGCCCGTTGAGGCCATTTTCCGCCATGAAACCTGCGACCATTTCCGCGAGTGCGCGTTCGTTGCCCGACGGGCTCGGAATGTCGACCATCCGCGCCGCGAGCTGCAGCGTCTCGCCCGGCACCAGCTCCGCCGCTGCGGCCTCGGCTATCGACCGGAGGAGGTCGCCGGTCATCGCGCCGTCGCGGCGCGCGCAACGAGCCAACTCTCCGCGCGGTGGCAGATTTGCGCGGTCGTCAGAACGTCCCCGAAGCTCATCAGGAAGGTGCACATGGTGTTGAGATGCTGCGCGTCGGTCTTTCCGGCATTTCCGTCGAGCACCATGATGGTCGCGTAATCGTGTTGCATCGCATCGCGGGCGGTGGACTCGCAACAGCTCGACGTTAGCGTGCCGCAAACGATCACGGTCTCGATTCCGCGCGCGCGGAGTTGGCCGTCGAGATCGTCGGGCCCATAGAACGCACTGTACCGGTCCTTGTCGACAAACAGGTCGTCACCCCGCACGTCGAGTTCCGGGTATAGCTCCCAGCCCTCGCTACCGGGAGCGAGCGCCGCGCGCCATGCATTAGGATCGCGCTCGAAATGCCGCAGATAGAGGCTCCATGGCCCGCGTCTGGATTCGACATGCCCGCGTATCCAGATGACGGTGCCGCCGGACCTGCGCAGGAGCTCGGCGATGCGGTTAATGTTGGGAACGATCGCGCGCGCTCCGGGAACCTCGGCAAGTCCGCCGGGCGCGACGAATGTGTTCTGCATGTCGACAACGACCAGCGCGGCGCGTGCGGGCTCGAACCGGGCGAAGGGATGCAGCACTCCCCGGCGGCGTTCGACGCTTTCGAGCGTTTCGCGGGGGATCGTCACGTCGTGCAAGACTCGGGACTCCTCGGGGGCAGCAAAATACTGTTCCCACCCCGGCGGCCGGTCAAGCGGGAGTCCGGCCGATAGGTCAGGAATGGGCCGCCGGGAGGCGGATGCCGACCCCCGTCTCGATCGCCTTGCGATACACGAATTCAGCCAGCGCGACATCCTGCGACACCAGCCCGACGGTATGGATCAGCACCCGCTCGTCGGGATGCTCGCGGCCCGGCTTGCGGCCCGCGACCAGCTCCCAGATCTCGGCATGCAGAGTCTCGCGCGACAGGTAGCCGCGACCCACCGTCTCCCGGAATACCGGGCTGAGCATGTTGAGCTCGAAGTCGTCGATCACGACCTTGTCCATCTTCGGCCAGCCGGCGGGATCGAGCTCGCGCCGGGCCAGCGAGATGAAGGTCGAGCCGGGCTTGAGCCACTCGACGCGCGAAACGACATCGGTCGACGTCGTACCCCCGACCGCGATGTCGGCGCCAGCCACCGTCTCCTCGGGTGTCGCCACCGGGATCACCGGAACGCCGAGCGCGGACGACCATTCCTCGGCGAACGCCTCGCGGGTCTCCGGCCGCCGTGACGTGCAGCGAATCTCTTCGAACGCGTACATGGACGACAGGCATTGGAGCGCAGTCCGTCCCATTGAGCCCACCCCAACGAGCCCAAGTACTTTCGGGTTGGGATTGGTCATCCACTTGCAGGCAATGCAAGCGGCTGCAGTGCTGCGGATCGAGAAGTTCCAGTGCTCGTCGACGATCGCCAGCGGCACGCTCGTCTCGGGATCGCTGATGATCACCAGGCGCGTCGAATCCAGGGTGCCGACGGTCGAGCGTTCGCTATCCTCGTAATACCCGTACATACGCACGCCGGCGATGGGAATATCCTTCAGCAAGCACGCCTTGACGTGCCAGTGATTGTGGAGTCCGTCGTCATCCATGTGGAAGCTCGGGGGATCCGACCATTGCACGGATCCCCGGGCGTGCATCCCATAGACCCGTTCGACTACTTCAAGCGCTTCAGCCGCCGAAAGAAGCTGGAGGGTATCCCGATATGAGATGAAGAGCGGTCCCTGAGAAGACATAGCCGATCCCCCCGGTTTGCTCAGCTATCGAGAATTGCGGTCGCCTCGATCTCCATCACCAACTCGCGCCGGAACAGGCCATTGACCATGACCAGGGTGGCCGCGGGATAGGGCTGCTCGAAAAACTGGGGCCGCAACTCGAGGATCGCCGGGATCTGGGAACCATCGGTGAGGAACAAATTGATCTTGCAGATATCGGACATCCGGCCGCCGGCCGACTCGATCGCCTTCTTGAGATAGCCAAAGATTTCGTGGGCTTGGTCCACGGGATCGAGATTTCCTTCACCTGCAGCAACCGCCGCAGTCTGGCCCGAGATAAAGACGAACGGCCCCTTTTTGACGACCTGGGAAAACTGTCCGGGCGTCGGCAGGTCAGGCGTTTCGACGACTTCGAAGCCCATGTTCTCACCGTCACAATATCCACTCGACCGTACGATAGTGCGAGCGGATCCCTATGGTGTCAAACCTGCAGACTCAGAGCGTCATCCGGTAGTGCCGACACCGAACTGCTGAAGAAGGGCCCGGACCGGAAGGTACGCAATAAGCAGCGTGAAGCCGTGGACGGGGCCAGGGTCTACCGTCGACCGTCCGCAAAATGCGGGCTGTCGCTTTTTCATGAAGGCATCCACGCCTTCCTGGAAATCGTCGCGCTTCTGCAATCGATGGGAGATCTCCTGCGTTTTCGCCGTCTTTGCGCAGGGCTGGATAGGGCATAACCCATCGCTATTGCGCCATTTTTTGCACCCTTGCGGCGCTCCCTCCCACCGTTCGCGAATTCGCCCCTCCAATTTCCGGAAGCAATCCGTGACAGGAATCGCAGTATTCATGTTGCCTCCTGTCAAGAATGCCGCCCATCGGTCGCGAACGCCGGACCGGAATCCGTCGAGCGCTCAGCGGCCATCGTCATCCGAACCGGAATTCCGATCACCATGTTCGGCCGCCGCCGGTTAGGTCTTCATCAGTGCGTCCAACTCGGCGACAGCGGGGTTCACCTGCTCGCAATCCCGCCGCGCCTTGCGCTGGAACCGGGAGCGCCGTGCCTCGTCCGTGTCATCGCGGTCGTCGTCGGAGTGATCGGTGGACGTCACATCGAAGGCCGAACTCGGGGTCGGACCCTTCAATGTGCCGGATCCGCCAAGTCTTCGCCAATATCGCAGCCGTGCTCGCCGACGCGGGCCGGACACTCGACGACGTCATCAAGATCGCCGTCTTCGCCGCCGACATCCGGTACGGGGACGAGATCAATCGGGTGCGCACCGAGACCTTCAGTGAGCCCTACCCGGCGAGCACTCAGGTCGCGGTGGTTTCCCTGGTCGACCCCGAATGGCTGGTGGAGATCGAGGCCGTGACCTTCATCAAGGACTGAGAGGCGCCTGGGGGCAACCTCGACCGATATGAGCGCTTTCTCTTCGGCGAACGCGGCGTAAGTCTGAGCACGGGACAGGCTTACCTGTCGACTGTGCGAGCCTTTTTTGGTGACCGTTTCACATCCGGGCCTGCTGGTCCTAGGTAGTTGAGCGTGCAGGCCCGACCTTCGGATCATACAAATATCGGTGGACGCGGCGCCCGCCACACCTCGCCGGCCGCTGAGTCCGGAACCTGCGTCATGATTGCATCGCAGTCGCTCCTAGAATGCGGCCGACCGGTGCGTGGAGGAAACGGCCAAGGCGAGCATCAAGATCCGCAATCTCGACGACGAAGTAAAGACGCACCGTCGGGACCGGGCCGCAGAGCATCATCGTTTCACGGGTAATGGCGTTTGACAAAGTAGCGATCGGTAGCTACTTTGTCCGGCATGAGATCGGTCGGCATCAAGGTCCTGAACAGCAAGCTGAGCGAATACGTCCGGCTCGCGGCGTCCGGCGAGACGATCCTGGTGACCGACCGTGACCGGGTGGTGGCGGAGCTGGGCCCGCTCAGGGAGACAAGGAGCCCGGCCCTCGCAGACGCCTTCCTGGCCGACGCGGTGCGGTCCGGGGTGCTGACGCCGGCGCCGCTAGCTGCTTCCGGACCTCCCCCGGCGCCCGCGCCGGTCGCCCGGCTGGACGAAGTTCTGGCGGAGCTCGACGAGAGCCGGCGCGACCGGTGATCTATCTCGATTCGTCTGTCGGGCTCGCGCATCTGCTGGCGGAGGACCGCCGCCCCCCGGAGTCGCTCTGGAACGAGACCCTGGTGTCGAGCCGGCTGCTGGAATACGAGCTGTGGACGCCGATCCATGCGCGCGGCCTCGCCGGGTCCCACGGCGAGGCGGTTCGCCTGCTGATCGGGCGGATCTCGATGCTCGAGCTTGCTCCCTCCGTGCTCGCGCGGGCGCTGGAACCCTTTCCCGGTCCTTCCCCGTTGCGGACACTGGATGCGCTGCACCTGGCGTCATGCGCTTACCTGCTCGATCACGGTCAGCCCGTCGAACTCGCCAGCTACGATCGGCGGATGGCCGCCGCAGCCCGCACCATGGGGATCCCGCTCTTCGACCTGGAGGAGGCTTGAACGACGTGGCTTCGCGGAAGCCGAATTTTTTCATCATACGCCAGGCCCCGCCTGTCCCGCCTTGCGCCCGCTTAGCTACGCAAGGGCCTGATTCCATGCAGGAAATCCCCTACCGGTCGCGTTTGACATGGCCGAATCGCGGGGCCAAATCGACTCCCGGGAACGTAGCGTTGCGGGAGACGCGAAGGGATGCCGGAGAGCGAGGATCGCGGGATTGCCGCCGGGGCGGCGAACGACAACCCCGGCTCGGGGGCCCCCGGATCGGGTCCGGGGCAGGCTGGGGCAGGCAGCGGGGCGGAGGCGCGAATCGATACCGCCGTGACGACGCTGGCCCGCCTGCTCGGCCGCCAGATCGCGCGCGAGGAATTCGAGCGATCCCGCGCCGCCAACGACAATGCGTCGGCAAGCGAGGCCGGCGACGGATAGGAGACCGGAGTCCATGACGCTTCGCTGCGCGCTCTATGCCCGCTATTCCTCCGACCAGCAGCGGGCGGCCTCGATCGAGGACCAGTTCCGCATCTGCCGCGAGCGCGCCGACCGCGAGGGCTGGAAGATCGCGGGAACCTACAAGGACGGCGCCATCTCGGGCGCCAGCGTGATCCTGCGCCCGGGCGTCCAGGCGCTGCTCGATGACGCAGGTCAGGGCGCGTTCGACGTGGTGCTGGCCGAGGCGCTGGACAGGGTGAGCCGCGACCAGGCGGACGTCGCGGTGCTCTACAAGCATCTCCGTTTCGCGGGCGTTCCCATCGTGACGCTGACCGAGGGCGAGATCGACGAGCTCCATGTCGGTCTCAAGGGGACGATGAACGCGCTGTTCCTGAAGGACCTCGCGGCCAAGACGCACCGGGGCCAGCGCGGCCGGGTGGAGGCCGGCAAGTCGGGCGGCAGCCTCGGCTACGGCTACGACGTGGTGAAGGCGGTCGATGCCGCCGGCGAGCCGGTCCGGGGCGAGCGGCGGATCAACGAGACCGAGGCGGCGATCGTGCGCCGCATCTTCCGGGAGTACGCGGCCGGCGCGAGCCCGCGCGCGATCGTGCGCCGCCTCAACGATGACGGCATCCCCGGCCCCCGGGGCAAGCGCTGGGGCGACAACACGCTGCGCGGCCATGCGAAGCGGGGCACGGGCATTCTCAACAACGAGCTCTATGTCGGGCGTCTGGTGTGGAACCGCCAGCGCCGGGTGATGGACCCGAAGACCGGGCGGAAAGTCTCGCGGATCAACCCGCCGGAGGACTGGGTGACGGTCGACGTGCCGGAACTCCGCATCGTCGTGGACGAGTTGTGGCAAGCGGCGAAGGACCGGCAGGCGGAGTCGGCCGAGCAATACGCGGCCGTGATCGAGGGGGTGCGTGCGGCCCGTGCGAACCCTCTGAACGCGGCCCACCGGCCGCACCATCTGCTGTCGGGGCTTCTCCGGTGCGGCGTTTGCGGCGGGGCTTACGTGAAGCGGGGCCAGGACCGCTATGCCTGTTCCAACCACGCGAGGACAGACGGCTGCACCAACCGCAGGAGCATCCGCCGCCCGTTGCTGGAGGAGCGGGTGCTGGCGGGTCTGAAGGACCGGCTGATGGCGCCGGAGGCGGCGGCCGAGGCGATCCGGGCCTATGCGGAAGAGACCAACCGTCTCAACCGCGAGCGCCGCGCCTCGGGCGCGAGCGAGCGCAGGGAACTGGCAGAGATCAAGAAGAAGATCGCGACGATGATCGCGGCGATCGAGGACGGCGGCTATGTGCGGGGCATGTCGGACCGGCTGCGCGAGCTGGAGGCGCGACAGGACGAACTCGCCGAGCGCCTGTCGGCCGCCCCGGCCGACCTCCCGGACATCCATCCCAACGTGGCGGAGATCTACCGCCGCAAGGTGGTACGGCTCGCCGAGGCAATGAACCGCCCGGAGGACCGCGACGAGGCGGCGTCGGCGATCCGGGGATTGATCGAGCGCATCGTGATCGCCCCGGGCGAGAAGTGGGGTGAAGTGCACGCCACGCTCTGCGGCGACCTTGGGGCCATCCTCGAATGGACCGCGGAGGGGGACGGAAAGAACAGGGGCGGAACCTCGCCACCCGGATTGTCGGTCTCGGCTGAAACGGGGACGCGTTTTGGGGTAGATTTCGCACAGTCGAGAAGTGGGGGCGCCGGAGATTTCGGCGCCCCTTTTCGTTGCCGGGCATCGCGCCCGGCCATCCGACCGCATCGAGGAGACGATCTTGCCAGGCCCATCGAAGAAAGGAGAGGCGCCGGAAGCCCCGCCCCCGATCGACGCCGACGGCGTCGCCGAGATCGCCTCGCTCGGCTGCACCCGCGGCGAGGCCGCGGCCTGGTTCGGGGTGCCGCTCGCCGAGTTCAGGCGCCGCCTCGCCGAGCCCGCGCTCAAGGAGGCCTGGGCGCGGGGCAAGGCGCGCGGGCGGGTGCTGCTGCGCCAGACCCAGTTCCGGCTCGCCGAGAAGAGCCCCCCGATGGCGCAGCATCTCGGCCGGACGATGCTGGGCCAGGACGCGCGGGCCCGGGCGCCGGCGCGGAAGAAGCCCGCCCGGGTGATCGTCGACACGGGCATCGACCGTGGCTGAGCGGATCGCCACCGGCTACCGGCCGCGCACGCTGCAGGCCGGCATCCACCGCCGGCTCCGGCGCTTCAGCGTGCTGGTCTGCCACCGCCGCTTCGGCAAGACGGTGCTCTGCGTCAACGAGCTGATCGACCATGCCGTCCGGTCGCGCCGCCAGCGCCCGCGCTACGCCTATATCGCGCCGCTCTACCGCCAGGCCAAGCAGGTCGCGTGGGACTATCTCAAGCACTACACCGCGCCGATCCCGGACCGCGCGGTCAACGAGACCGAGCTCCGCGTCGACCTCCCCAACGGGGCGCGCATCCAGCTCTACGGCGCCGACAACCCGGATTCGCTGCGCGGCATCTATCTCGACGGGGCGGTGCTCGACGAGTACGCCCAGATGAGCCCGCATCTCTGGGGCGAGGTGATCCGCCCGGCGCTCGCCGACCGCGAGGGCTGGGCGATCTTCATCGGCACGCCCAAGGGGCACAACGAGTTCTGGCGCAAGTACCGCGCCGCGCGCGCCGACCCCGAGTGGTACGCGGCGCTGTTCCCGGCGTCCGAGACCGGCATCCTGCCCGGGGCCGAGCTCGACGCCGCGCGCCGCGACATGACCGAGGAGGAGTACGAACAGGAGTTCGAGTGCTCCTTCGAGGCGGCGATCCGGGGCGCCTATTACGGCAGGGCGATGGCCGAGGCGCAGCGCGCCGGGCGCATCCGCGCGGTGCCGCACGACCCGGCGCTCCCGGTCGACACCGCCTGGGATCTGGGCGTGGGCGATCCGACCGCGATCTGGTTCGTCCAGCTCGCGGGCGCCGAGATCCACCTGCTCGACTATTACGAGGCGGCGGGCGAAGGGCTCGACCACTATGCGCGGGTGCTCCAGGCCAAGGCGGCCGAGCGCGGCTGGGTCTACGGCAGCCACTACGCGCCGCACGACGCGCTGGCGCACGAGATCGGCACCGGGCGGACGCGCGAGGAGCAGGCGAGGCGGCTCGGCCTCGCGCTCACCGTGGTGCCGCGCCACCGCGTCGACGACGGGATCAACGCGGTGCGCGCGATCCTGCCGCGCTGCTGGTTCGACGCCGGGGGCACCGAGCCCGGCATCGAGTGCCTGCGCCAGTACCGCACGAAGCCGGACGCGGCCACGGGCGCGGTCGGCGCCGCGCCGCTGCACGACCGCTACAGCCACGGGGCGGACGCCTTCCGCTACCTCGCGATGGGCATAACCGACCGCTTCGCCCCGCCGCCCACGCGCGGCGAGCCGAGCTTCGACGACCACATGCGAAGCCATTTCGCGGCGAGGCGAAGCGCGAGGGACGGGCTGATCTGACGGCGAAACGCGCCCTTCGATACGGCGCTGGCGCGCCTACTCAGGGTGAGGGAATTGTCGATTTCAAGAAGAAAAACCCCTCATCCCGAGTAGGCGCGCCAGCGCCGTATCGAGGGACGGGCACTAGACGAAAGGACAACGATGAAACCCGACACGAAAGACCGCGACAACCCCGCCCCGGACGAGACCGTGCGCTACTGGCGCGGCGAGATCGAGCGGGCCGGGCGCGCGGAGCGGGACTGGGTGCGGCGGGCGGAGAAGACGGTGGAGCGCTACCGCGCGGAGAAGCGCGCCGACGGGCAGCGCCGGTTCAACATCCTCTGGGCCAACACCGAGATCCTGAAGCCGGTCGTCTATTCGCGCACCCCCGCGCCCGACGTCCGCCGGCGCTGGCTCGACGACGACCCGGCGGGGCGCGAGGCGGCCGCGGCGCTGGAGCGCGCGCTGTCGTACCTGGTCGACGACGGCGGGTTCGACGCGGCGATGGAGGCGGTGCGCGACGACATGCTGCTGCCCGGCCGCGGCGTCGCGCGCATCGTCTACGAGCCGGTCATCGCGAGGCGCGAGCTGGAGCGCACCGACGGCGGGGACGGCGAGATCTTCCTGCTCGACGGCAGGCCGGTCGAGCCCGACGGGTTCGACGGCGAGACCCCTTACGCCGAGGAGGTGGTGGACGAGCGGGTCCATTGCCGCCACGTGTTCTGGAAGGATTACCGCGAGCAGCCGGCGCGCTGCTGGGACGAGGTCGGCTGGATCGCCTTCCGCCATTCCCTCGCCCGGGCCGAGCTGGTCGAGCGCTTCGGCGCGGTGGGGCGCGAGATCCCGCTCGACGCCGCGGTGGGGCCCGACGACCGGCGCGAGCGCGGCGAGACCGCGCCGGAGGACGCCAGGCGCGCCGTGCTCTGGGAGATCTGGCACAAGCCCGCCCGCCGGCGCATCGTGATCGCCGACGGGTTCGACCGCGTCGTCGAGGAGGCGGGCGACCCGCTGGGCCTCGCCGGCTTCTTCCCCGTTCCGGAGCCGCTCTACGCGGTCAGGACGTCGGATTCCCGCGTGCCCATCCCCGAGTTCACCCTCTACCAGGACCAGGCGCTGGAGCTCGACGAGCTCACCACCCGCAAGCGGCACCTGATCCAGGCGCTCCGGGCGCGCGGCGTCTATGCCGGGGTGCTGGGCGAGATCGAGCGGCTGCTCACCGAGGGCGGCGAGAACGAGATGATCCCGGTCAAGGACTGGGACCGGTTCCGCGACAAGGGCGGGCTCGCCGCCGCCATCGAGTGGCTGCCGATCGAGCGCATCGCCCAGGTGATCGTCTCGCTCAACGCCCACATCGCGCAGCTCAAGTCCGAGATCTTCGAGATCACCGGCCTGTCGGACATCGTGCGCGGCTCGACCCGGGCCAGCGAGACCGCGACCGCGCAGCGCCTCAAGGGCTCGTTCGGCACCATGCGGATGCAGCCCCGCCAGCGCCCGATGGAGCGCTTCGTGCGCGACGCGCTGCGCCTCAAGGCCGAGGTGATCGCCGAGCATTTCCGGCCCGAGACGCTGGCCCGGATGACCGGCAAGCCGGTGCCGCCTTCGGTGATGGGCCTGCTGCGCGACGAGCGGCTGCGCGGCTTCCGGATCGACATCGAGACCGAATCGACGGTCCAGCCCGACGCCGAGGCGGAGCGGAGGAACGCGGTCGAGTTCCTCACCGCCTCGACCCAGTTCTTCACCGGCATCGCGCCGCTGATCGCCGCCGCGCCGCAATCGGCGCCGATGTTCCTCGAGATGTTCCGGATGGCGGCGCGGACCTTCCGGCCCGGCCGGCGGCTGGAGGAGGTGATAAACCGGACCAGCGAGGCGCTGATCCGCCAGGCCGAGGCGGCGGGCGGCGGGAGGGCGCCATGACGCGCTACGTCTGGAGCCGCGAGCGGAGGCGCTGGGTGCCGGCGGCGGCGGCGCCCGGGCCACGCGTGCAGATCGTCAACCGCGACGCGGCCTTCGAGGACGGGGTCCGCAGCATGGCCGACGGCAAACGCTACCGCTCCCGCCGCGCCTGGGACGAGCATTTGAGGGCGCGCGGCATGGTGGAGATCGGCAACGACGCGGTCGGTCCTTCGATACGCGGCTTCGCCGCTACTCAGGATGAGGGAGAGTAGGAAATGCCCGCAAAAACCCCCCTCATCCCGAGTAGGCGCCAAGCGCCGTATCGAGGGACCGGGAGGACGTAGATGCCCATCCTCGAAACCCTGTTCGGCGGGCGCGCGGCGCAGCCCATCGAGGCGATCGGCCGCGTGATCGACGATCTGTTCACCTCCGACGAGGAACGGCTCGACAAGGAGGCGCTGCTCGCCCGCCTCGCGCAGCGCCCGGCGCTCGCCCAGATCGAGGTCAACCGCATCGAGGCGGGCCACCGCTCGGTGTTCGTCGCCGGCTGGCGGCCCTTCATCGGCTGGATCTGCGGCGCGGCGCTGGCGTGGAACTTCATCCTGCGCGACGTGCTGGTCTGGGCCTTCGCGGCCTGGGCGCCGGGCACGCCGGTGCCGCCGGCGCTCCAGCTCGAGCATCTGCTGACGGTGCTCCTGAGCCTCCTCGGCCTCGGCGGCCTCCGCACCTTCGAGAAGTTCGGCGGGCGGGCCAGGTGACGGGTGGCGGCCGGGCGGTCCCCGGACCACAATGCCCCACCGCAAACCGGAGGGACCCATGAAATACGTATTGCTCGGCAAGCAGAGCGGCGAGTGGCTCGGCAGGCACGACCGGCGCAACCGGCTCGCCCGCGCCAAGGCGAAGGAGCTCGGCATCAAGATCCAGTCGGTGCTCTACACCCAGGGCGCCTACGACTTCGTCGACACCGTCGAGGCGCCCTCGCCCGAGGCGATGCTCAAATTCTCGGTGTGGTACGCCAAGCAGGGCTTCGGCTCCTTCCAGAGCCTCCCCGCCTTCGACGGCAAGACCATGGCCGAGGCCTCGAAGGAGGAGTAGCCCCGGCCCGCACCCGACGACCCCAAGGGCGGCTGTCCATGCGATAGCCGCCCTTTTCTTTCACCCGTCATGGTCGGCGAAGGCCGACCATGACGGTGGGAGTCCCAACCCCCCGGAGGACACATGACGGACGACATTATCGCGGCGGCGGAGGCCGCCGTGCCGAACAGCCTGCGCGACGACCTGGAAGAGGCGTGGGATACCGGACCCCGCGGCGCTGGTCGACGCCCAGGCCGAGGCCAACCGGATCAGCCAGTTCACCCCGCAGGGCAACCTGCTCTACGGCAGGGTGACGGATGACGGGGATTTCGCCTTCGAGCCCGGCGCGTCGACCCACGCGACGATGGTGACCGAGACGCCGTTCCAGCAGGAGTTCCGCACCCTGCAGGAAGCGATCGGCCGGGTCCTCGCCGACCGGGCGCTGGACCGCGCGCGCGGGCTCGACGCGGACGGGATCGACAGCGCCGGCCTGCCGCCCGGCATCGGCGGGGAAGACCTCGCGGCGCTGCGCGGCCGCGCCGAACGGGCCGCCTACCGGCGGGCGCTCGACCTGCTGGAGCCCGAGATCGAGCGCCAGGAGAACCGCCTCCGCCAGACCCTCGCCAACCGGGGCCTCCCGATCGCGCCCGGCAGCGCCGGCGGCGACGAGTACGGCAGGTTCCTCGACGCGGGCAACCGCGCGCGGCAGGACGCGGCCTGGGCGGCGGTGGCGCAGGGCGGGGCGGAAACCGACCGCGCCTTCAACCGCGCCGCGACGGCGCGCCGGAACGCGCTGGCCGAACGCGCGGCGCTCCGCCAGCAGCAGTTCAACGAGCTCGCGGCGCTCCTCGGCGGTCAGCAGATCGCCCCGGCGGGCCTGCCGAGCTTCGCGCCCGCCGCCCCGCTCGACGTGCTGGGCGCCAACGCGCTCGCCCAGCGCGCCGGCCTCGGCCGCTACAACGCCGAGCTCCAGCAGTGGAACCGGTTCCAGCAGGGGCTCGGCGGCGCGCTGGGACAGGCGGCGGCGTTGTTCCGGCCGTTTTGACCGGCGCCGCCCGAAACCGGCCCCACCGACACAGGAGGAGACAGATGACGTTATTGCGACCGCCGACGCCGAAGCCGCGGAAACGGGACCCGCGCGAGATCGCGCTCCGCGTCCTTTCGGCCTATCTGACCGCCGGAAGGGCGAGACCGCTGGCGGACAGGACGCCGATGCCGGTCCCGCCGCGCGGGCCGGCGGGAGGGGTGGCGTTCCCCCGCGCGGGCCTGCCGCCGCTG
>JAJDVM010000139.1 GCA_022826125.1 Defluviicoccus sp. | reverse complement strand
TCGACGATGGCGCGGTTGTTGTGGAACGGCGGCTCGCGCAGCAGCGGATCGAGCGGCGTCGACCAGGCGCGCTTGATGTACTGGATGTCCTCCGGCGGGTCGCACCGCGTCGACATCGCCCAGATCACGTCGAACATGTTGGAGGGATCGATGTCCTCGTCGACCACGACGACCCAGCGCCCCGCGTAGTTCCCGGCGTGGCAGTTGGCCGCCAGCATCGCCGCCTGGCTCGCGTGGCCGGGATACATCTGCCTGATCGAGACCACGTTGAACAGCCGCCCCGCGCCCGCCTCGTGGCACCAGACTCCCTGCACGCCGGGCAGGCCGGCTTTCTCGATCTCCTCCCAGATCATCGCCGACTTCACCGTGGCGCGCGCGAAGGTGAAGTTCTCCGGCGGGCGCGACGGGATGGCGAGCGTCAGGATCGGGTCGTTCCGGTGATAGATCCGCTCGACCCGGACGATCGGCTGCTCGCTGGCGTTCGAGGCGTAATAACCCATGAACTCGCCGAACGGGCCTTCCTCGCGGGTCTCGTCGGGCAGCAGCACGCCTTCGATTACCACCTCGGCATGCGCCGGGATCGGCAGGCCGTGAACCTCGCTCTTCACCACCGGGATCGCGCGCCCCCGCAACCCTCCCGCATAGGCGAGCTCGTCGGTGGCGATGTCGATCTCCTGATGCGCGGTGAGGAACAGTAGCGGGTCCTGGCCGCAGCAGATCAGCACGGGGCAGGGCTCGCCCCTGTCGAAATATTTCTGGCTGATGAAGCGGCCGTGCTTGCCGGGCGACATCCAGATCGCGACGGTCCTTTCGTCGTGCACCATCACCCGGTAGGTGGCGCTGTTGACCCAGCCGGTATCCGGGTCGCGCATGACGACCAGGTCCTCGGTGCCGATATAACGCCCGCCGTCGAGCTCGTGCACGAAAGGCACCGGAAACTTGAGCACGTCGATGTCGTCGCCCCGGAGGACGTTCTCGAGGACGGGTCCGGTCTCCACCTCGACCGGAGGGATCGTCTCGAACTCCTCGCGCATCCGGACGCGGTAGGCGTTGACGAGGTCGAGCTCGTGGCGCGGCTCGTCGAGGCCCAGCACGACCGCCAGCCGGCGGAACGCGTTGGCGCCGCCGGACATGATCCGGAACCCCTCCGGATAGCCGGCGATCTTGTCGAACAGGATGGCGGGGGCCCGGCCGGGTTTCGCCGCGGCGGTCGTCTCGGCGACCGCGCCCACCTCGAACTTCCAGTCCGCGCCCTCGATCCGCTCGATCTCGCCCATCTCCTCGAAGATGGCGATCAGCTCGCGAAGGTCCTCGTAGCCGCGGTTCGGGCGCACGAGTTGAGCCTTGGCCCCCTGTTCGGACATGCGGCCTCCGGTTACTGCTGAAGCGTCCGTGAATTACTCCGCGGCGGCGCGGGCTCCGATCTGCGGCGCGAGATTGAACAGCCGGTTGGCGTTGCCGCCCAGGATGTTCCTCTTGGCCGTCTCGTCGAGGAAGGGAAGGTCCCAGATCACGCTCGGCGAGTCGAAGTCCCAGTGCGGCCAGTCGGAGGCGTAGAGCAGCTGGGTTTCCGCGTTGATCGCCTCGAAGGTCGAGCGCAGCAGCCTTTGATCGCGCGTCTCCATCGGCTGGCAGGTGTAGAACATCTCGCGGATGTACTCGCTGGGCGGCCGCTTGAGGAGCGGCGCCTCGGACGAGCGCATGAAGTACTCGCTGTCGAGCCGCTGCATCATGAACGGCACCCAGGCGAGCCCGCTCTCGATCCAGATCACCGGCAGCTCGGAGAATCGCTCCGACAGACCCTCCAGCACCCAGTTCGTCATGTGCACCATGTTGCACAGCACGAACGAGATCGCGTGCACGCCGATGAAGCGGTCGATCTGGCTGGTCCACTCGTCGTGCCAGGTCGGCCCGGCGTGGAAGCCGAGCGGCAGGCCGGTCTCCTGGATCGCCGAATAGACCTTCATGTACTGGTTGTGGTGGACCGGCTTGTGCCGCACCGAGGTGATGTTGAAGCCGACCACTCCGCGCTTGCCGGCGAACTCCTCCACCGTCTTCAGCGACGCGTCGGCATCGCAGAACGGCAGGTAGATCATGGTCGTCACGCGGTCGTCGCCGGTGAGCACCTCCTGCGTCAGCCAGCGGTTGTAGGCGAACGCGAGCTCGATCTCCATCTGCGGGTTGGGATGCAGCCCCAGCTGCAGCATCGGGGTGGGGAACATCACCTGGTAATCGATGCCCAGCGCGTCCATCGAGCGCTGCGCCATGACCACGTCGGGGTGGACGGTCTCGTCCCCGATGTCCTCGAGGCGCATGCCGCCGGCATGCTGGATGCGGCCGGCGACGTTCTGGAAGTTGAGGCCCGGCTGGGCGTTCAGGAGCCCGCCCGGATTGCTCCCGTCGGGCCGCTCGAACGCCTCCGCCATGTGGCGCACGACCGGATCCTCGATGTACTCGACGATGCGCGCCCACGAGCTGTTCTCGAAATGATGGGCGTCGACGTCGATAACCAAAACGTCGTCGAGCCCGCGCTCCTTCTTCTGGCGCTCGGCATGGGCCAGCACGTCGCTGGTCGAAGTGGCGCGGTCGAATTCCTTGATGTCGAATTCCCTGACGCCGTCCGTTCGCTCGATCATCGCCGGTGTCTCCCGTATTCCCGTCTCCCCACTATAGCACGCCGGGCCCGCGTTTCTCACCAGCGGATGGGGACCTGCATAGACAACTCGACGGGGGAGGAACAGAGACGCTTCTCCCGTCATGCCCGGATTTGTTCCGGGCATCCACTGTCCCCCCCGCCGCCTTGCACACGCCCGCTCATCGCGCGATGCCGCGAGGCGTGGATGCCCGGGACAAGTCTATAGAATTTTCGGTGAATATCATATAAAGCATTGGTTTTATGCAAAAAATTATCCCGTATTCGATGGTATGTAGATGAAGAAACTAGATCAGTCATCAAAACGAATGCAGATTTTTTCAAAATTTGGACGCCCCCTGGCGGCGAGTGACACCCGATTTCCATTTTCGGGCGGGTAAGCGTTCGGGTCCCGGGGGGCGATGGCGGGGAAGCAATGGGCAGATCCTCGGACACGCGCTCGACGTTCGTGAAGCGGCGAAGAAGGACGGAGCAATCATCGCCACCGCGATGACGAGTCAACGCCCACGACCGATAACGCATCGACAATAGCACCGCAGCGCTCCGGGTCGCGGAGCACGTCGAGAGCGTGCATCAATCCGGCGCGACCGTGTCGCCCGTGTAAAAGGCCGCGGTACGCCGCGCCGCTGCGCGCGCAACGTCGGCGTCCGTTCCCGCTGCCTCGGCCGCCCGGCCCCACGCCGCACTGCTTCCGACGATGAGCGCCCTTCCGTCACGGGTCGTGTGGAACGTTGCCCCGTCCAACTTGGGTTCGTTCGGCCGCGCAAGATGCAATTCCATCCCCAGCAAGCCCATCTCCCAACCTACGCCGACGGCACCGGGACCGAAATTGTGCCAGTGGTCGGACACCAGCGCGGTATGCGTAATCGCAAGGCGCGAGCGGCCGGTACCATCGTTGCACAGACGCGCCTCCACCCAGCTCACGTCGCCGCCGAACTCCCACGTCAGCCCGAGATACGAGGGACGCTCGCAGTGCCTGATCGTGCCGCCTGCGTTTCCCTCCAGTTGGAAGCGACCGCCGAGTTCGAGGCGGCCGCTGACCGGCAGGAACCAGCGTGGGATTCGTTCCGCGCTCGTCACGGCGTCCCAGAGGTCCTCCACCGTCGTCGCGTAGCTGCGCGCGAGGGTGACCGCGCGAGCGGCCTGTCCGTCGCGCTCCAGGGATGACACCGTGCGCTCCACGGCGCCGAGGAGGCGTTCGACATCCAGGTCCATGGCGTCTCCGTTTCGTCTAGCAGGCGATTATCCAGGCACATGCCACTGCGTGCATCAAATCAAGCCGCGTGGACGATGGCTCGGACCGCCCACAAGGTCGCAGACCGTCCGACAACAGCAGGTCGGAAGCCCGCCCGATCGCGACACGCCTCGACGAGCACGAGCGCCGACGGATGGCCCGGCACTTCCTTCCCCGCAACCGTCACCCGCGGTGCGGCGACCGTTGTGCGATCCGATGACCGATTCCCCTCTGCGCCAATGTATACGCTACCCGGCACTTCGCGCCCGAGACAACGAGTCCGGCGGCTGTCATGCCGCCCCGCATTGTCTTGTTACCTCGTGCTTCCTGTACTGCCGCCCGGAAGCCGCGCGACGGTTCGGGGACTGTCTCCGCGAGTGCGCGGCGGGCGCTGCCGCTCAAGCGCCGCTCGGGCTGAATGCCGGTTGCACAACGGCTTTCATCGCCCGACGGATCGAGCGGTCAGGAAGCACGATCAGGACGCCCTTCGGGGCACGGCCTATACACCCGAAACGGAGGGGTCGTCAGGCGTCCGGCATGCCCGGGTTGAGGTGGCCGCACGCGTCGCAGCGGCGCGAGTCCTCACTGCCGTAATAGGCGTCGAAAGCCGGCGGCAGGTCCTCGACGATGTCGTGCAGCTGGAACTCGCTCCGGTGGACCAGGGCGCCGCAGTTCTCGCAATACCATTCGAAGGCGTCGCGCAGGCCGTCGGGCCGCTGGCGCTCGATCACCATCCCGATCGAGCCCGCCGGGCGCTGCGGCGAATGACGGACATGCGGCGGCAGCAAGAGCACGTCGCCCTCCTTCAGCGCGACGTCGCGCCGCTTTCCGTCCTCGATGATGCGGAGCGTGATGTCCCCCTGGATCTGGTAGAAGAACTCCTCCAGCGGGTCGTCATGGTAGTCGGTCCGCTGGTTGGGTCCGCCGATGACCGTGACCATGAAATCGGAATCCTGCCAGATCTGCGCGTTGCCGACCGGCGGTTTCAGCAGGTCCCGGTGCTCGTCGATCCATTTCTGCAGGTTGAACGGGGCGATCTGGGCCATGGCGGGTCTCCATCGCGCCGTCGAGGCGCTGTCCGGTTGGCGATGCTAGCCGAGGCGCGGGGCCGAGACAACGAGCGCCGAGCGGACCGCCGCCCTCAGGCAAGCGCGGTGCATTCGATCTCGATGTCGAACGGCCAGGGCCAGGAGCCCACGGCGACGAAGGTGCGCGCCGGAGCCGGATCGTCGAAATAGCGTCCGTAGACCTTGTTGACGAGATCGTAATAGCCGCTGTTGGACACGTAGATGTTGACCTTAACGACCTTGTGGAGGCTCGATCCGGCGGCTTCGAGAACGGCCTTGAGGTTCTCCATCACCAGTTCGGTCTGGGTGGCGATGTCGGCGCTCGACACCTTTCCGGTCGCCGGGTCGATCGGCGGCGTGCCGGAGACGAACACGAACCCGTTCGCTTTGATCGCCGGGCTCAGCGGCACGCCCGCCGCCTTCAACGCCTCCGAAATGCCCGCGACGTGGATCGCTTCCCGCTCCATGGTCTTTCCTTCTCTTCCTGGGTTGAATCAGCCTTTGCGCCGGGCGCCGGCGTAGAAGAAATCACCCGGGATGGCTTCGATGACCGGATCGATCGCGCGCGCCACGGCGATCTCGCGTCCGGACCGGTGGTGGGCAAGACGATAGGTGCCGTCCGCGTGGCGCGAAATGCGGTAGCAGGAATAGGGCGCGTTGCTGCGGTCGCCGGAATAGACCCGGATCTCGTCCGCCTCGGCGGTCGAAACGCGCTCGCTCCGGTACCAGCGGTGCATCAGCCTGAGCTTGCCCGCCAGCTTCCCGATCTTTTCGAGATCGCGCGCGCTGAATCGCGCGAGATCGAGGCGGACGAGGTCGGCGGGCATTTGCGGACTCACTCCTCTGGACGTTCGTAGTCCGGAACGCCGCGACGGGGCTAAAGAAAGGGATTTATCACCCGCAAGCCGCCGTAATCCTGCTCCGAACTCATATCCTCGGAGTAGACGGAGTGACAACCCAGGACGCGAGCCGCGGCGAGGATTGCGCTGTCCCAATAGGATAGCCCGAACCTCTCGCGGATCGACAGGGCGGCGTGAAACACCTCGGTGGTGACTGCCTGGACCGGAAACTGCTCGATCGGTTCCAGGAAGCGCACGGCGTCTTCGTGCGTCAGACGTGCCGGGCGGCCGGGGCGGGTTGCCTGATGATAGAACTCCTGCAGAACCTGCACCGACACGCCCAGATCCGCTTCCCTCAGGAGGGAACGTGCGCGATCGCGCTTCGCCGTATCTTCCGGCAAGGCGCTCACGGCATAGAGCAAGACGTTGGTGTCAACGAGAATCATTTCGCTTGTACAACGCTTCACGCGGAAGGTTGTCGGCCATGCTCAGTCCCACGCCCCGCGCCTCGAAGTCCGCCAGCACTTCCTCGATTAGCCGGCTCCTTCGTTCTTGGGCCGTCTCGACGCGCGGCACGTCCGGCGTTTCTCTCCGGTTTCGCGGATCCGCAAGGGTTTTCAAGTAGTTGCGTACCAGCGCCGAGACCGACGTATCCAATTCGGCGGCCCGGATTCTCGCGAGCCGATGGGTTTCGTCGTCAACGGATACGGTGATGTTCTTCATATCACAGTTTCACATTTTCTGTAATACGCAACCATATCGAATCGAACGCCGACGGACAACCGCTATAATCGAACGATCCGGTATCGCTGGCGTTGGGTTTGATATGTGTACCGGTATACGGTACACATAGTGAAATGATCCGGAGTTTCCGCCATCGTGGCCTCAAGCGCTTGTATGAGCGTGGGGACCCGAGCCGCGTGCGCGCCGATCAGGCGGAACGCATCGCGCTCGCCCTGGCCGATCTCGACGAGGCCGGCGAACCGTCCGACCTTGACTTGCCCGGTTATCGGCTTCACCCGCTGAAAGGCAATCTGAAGGAATTCTGGAGCATCGCGATTTCCGGCAACTGGCGTATCGTTTTCCGCTTTGTCGATGGCGACGTTTGCGATGTCGACCTGGTCGACTACCACTGACAGGAGGCAGCTACATGGCGATGCACGATCCTCCGCATCCCGGTCGCGGCATCAGGGAAAACTGCATGGTTCCGCTTGGTCTGAGCGTTACGCGGTCGGCGAAGGTGCTGGGAGTGGCCCGGCACACGCTGTCTCGTGTTCTCAACGGGCACGCGGCGATTTCGCCCGAGATGGCCATCCGGCTGGAAAAGGCGGGCTGGTCCAACGCGGAGTTCTGGCTGCGCCGCCAGACCGCCTACGATCTGGCGCAAGCGCGCAAGGCCGAAAACCGGATCGACGTGAAGCGCTACCAACCGGGCGCGGCAGCGGGGGAATAGGGGGCGACCGGCGTTCCCGGAGAAGCTGAAAACCGGAAACGGCCCCCACGACGACAAGACCCCGACGTCGTCGAGCGCCGGGGTCTTGCATACCTCCAAGCCAAAGCGGCCTGCGGTGAGGAAACTGGCTCCCCGGGCCGGACTCGAACCAGCGACATGGTGGTTAACAGCCACCCGCTCTACCAACTGAGCTACCGGGGAATCGCACCCATCAAGTGAAGGGCCGCTATATAGCAATCGCCGGCGGCGTTGTCAGCCTCGGCATCGCGTCCGACGGCCTACTCGGCCGCTTCCGCGAAACGGTCCCGGTAGTGGGCGATCAGCCCGGGCGAGGCGTGGTAGATCGGCGTGTGGCCGCGGATAAGGATCTGCGCGCTCCGCATGTAGGACGCGCTGGAAAACGCGATCTCGTCGCCTTCGCTCGCGCCGCGGATGACGGCCCTCAGCACGCCGGCCGGGTTGCCGATGCCGACCTCGTGCTCATTCGGGTCCGGACCCAAAGCGTCCAGTCCCGCCGCCACGTCGTGCGCGACCGTCCCCGGGATCAGCGCGGCGGCGGCGAGGCACGATCCGCCGGTAACCGCCATCGAGCGGTGGCAGGTCTGCGGCGTGAAGTAGCGCGCCCGGACATGGGCGCCGCGCGCCGCCTCCGCGGCCGTCGGCGGCGCGACGAGGCACATCTTGGGCACGGTTTCGCTGACCGCCAGCTCTTCCGCCGTCATCCTGCGGCCGTCGCGCTCCAGCCCCATGGCGAGGCCGGCGGCGACCCAGAGCGGCTGCATCCTCGCCCGGAGGTCCGGGTCCTGCTCCAGGTCGTCCGGCGCTTCGTCGGCCCGGCAACCGAGGTCCCCGGCGCGTACGACGATCATCGGCATCGCGAAGTCGAGGCAGGAGACCTCGACGCCGAGGAAGGTGTCGCGCCGCGCGCCGGTCGGAAACAGCCTGCCGGTCTTCGAGCCGACGGGATCGACCAGGGAGAGCGCGACGCCGGGCCACCGACCCATCACGCCGGGCATCTCGGTATCCGGGACGAGCGGCGCGCCGGGGAGCGGCATCTCGATCGCGGCGTCGGCGGCGATTCCCGTATTCGTGTTGTAGATCCGTATCGCGTTGCGGCCCGCCCGGGGCGCGATCAGCCCCGCCTCGAATGCCACCAGGGGGAGGGAGGCCGACATGTTGCCGCAGTTGACGCTCCAGTCGATCGCGGCCTTGCCGGCGGCGAGCTGGGCGAGCGTGCTTTCCAGATCGAACCCCGGCCGCTCCGAGGTGTCGAGGACGAACACCTTGTTGCTGGTCGTGATGCCGCGGCCCAGCCCGGTGATCTGGCGGTTGCCCGGCTCCTCGCCCGAAAGCGGCACCCCCATGACGTTGCGGATGACTTCTTCCCGGAGCTCCGTGGACGCCGGCAGGTGCCGGGCGAGGAGGACGATGCCGGTCGAGGTGCCGCCGCGCGCGTGCCAGACGGGAATTTCGAGCGTTCCGGCGACGAAACGCGGCGCGAGACCGTCGATCGGGTGTCGTTGCAGGGTCATCGGTCGCGGCCTCGCTCGCTCGGACGTTCGGAAGCCTATTCTAGAGCCTGTCCGTCCAAGGTTGAACCGCGGTGGAAGCCGAGGAGGCGGACCCGAGGCGCTGCTTCCCGAGCGATCCTCGTTGAAAGCCGCCGGTGCGGGGCGCGGAGCCGTCGTCTTCCGGCGCCGGGGTACACGTCCCTTGTTCAATTCAGTCGGTAATTCGGCGTGGAATGTCGGGCGGCCGGGGTAGGGAGGGCCGGCCGGTACGGACCGCCGCGATCCGGTCGGGTCGGAACATACCGCAGGTTTTCGAAGAGGTCCGAAGCGGCGCGCCTGGCTTCCGGTCGTGACGCGTCCCTCGATACGGCGCTGGCGCTCCTACTCGGGATGAGGGATTTCTTCCCTTGAAATCAACAATTTCCTCACCCTGAGTAGGCGCGCCAGCGCCGTATCGAAGGGCCTGCCCTGAGCCTGTCGGATGGAACGTGCCACGGCTTCGACCGCGGTTCAAACTAAAACGGATACGGTCTAGAACTGGATCGAGGCGGTGTACGCTGGCGACCACGACGTGTAGGCGCCTCCGGCTCCGTAATACCGGACCCTGACCTGCGCCCTCACATTGTGTTCGCCGTATATCCGGCGATTGGCAACGACACCCACTTCGAACCCGCTCCCAGAGGCCGTCGGGGGGGAGTCGGAGCAACTCTCGATCCTTCTTACCCCCTCGATCACAACTATCACACAAAACCCGGTGCGCTCGTTGGCGAGGCACGAGTGTTCGTTTTCGATCGAATAGTGTATGGACAGGATCTCTAAATCCAGCGAATTCCCCTCGGTCGCGTCCACGTCGATATCGTCGACTTCGACATCCACCGCCCCGATCGCCTGTACGGCCCGCGAAAGCGCTTCCGGGCCCACTCCGAAGCAAGCGGTCTGAGCGTTCGCGTTTCCTCCGGTCAGGAGAACGAGGGCGATGAAGCCGAACGCGGCGGCGATTTTCGTCAGGTATGCCAAATACACGGAAACGCTCCTCATGAACCGGTTGGGAATGCCGGGCCGACCGGCCGCTGAGTCCGGCATCATGAATAGCGGATTTGAAATAAAATGTGCGCATCGATATCGGTCCGAATGGTATTCATTTCGTAACCCTTGGCCCGAATCCGCCCGGTGCGGCAAGACCGATTGTCCTTCCGGGACCGTCCTGTCGCGGGGCGGTTCGCCCCGCACCGGCGGCTTTCAACGAGGGTCGCTCGGGAAGCAGCGCCTCGGGCTCGCCTCGTCGCGGATGCGGTCCCACTGGAAGGCGATGCTGTCGATGGGCCGCGTCGGCGGACGGTCGGGAAAGAGATACCGGGCAGGCGGGGCCGTGGCGCGGAATAGCGTCGATCCCGGCGCCGGCGGGAAGGGCACCGTCGGTGCCGGGGATGCAGGTCTCAGCTAAGCCGTGGGTCACCGGTTTGGCGCAGCGACCCGCGACGAGCTGGACGGTTTCCGGTTCCCGCGGTGGCGTTCGGTCACGCCGGCGTGTCGGTCAGCTCCAGACGGCGCTCGATTCGATCCAGCCGATCGCCCTGTCGATCGAGGCGCTCGTGGATGTTAGCGACGTCGCGCTGCAAGTTGGCAAGCTGGTTCTGCTGATCTGCCAGGTGCTGCTCGATCGATGACACGCGCTGGCGGAGACCGCCGAGATCGTTGTCGATCTTATCGACCTTGCCTCGGATCGCCCGCAGTTGCTCAAGCACCAGGTTGCCGACGTCGCCGTTCATGGCCTCAACCTAGCCGGGATCCGCGCGAACGCCAAGGCTTCGTCGTCGGCGAAGCGGCGCGCTCGTGTCGCTAGCAAGTAGATTTGTCCGGTTTTTCTAGCACATGGATTGACCGCTTCTGTTGTGGTTGTTGGGGCCTGTGGGGAAGTGGTCAGGCGCGGAGCGGCTGTCCACTTGTCCACAGGCCAGCGGCGGGTCGCGTCG
>JAJDVM010000178.1 GCA_022826125.1 Defluviicoccus sp. | reverse complement strand
CATCGCGGGCAAGCTGCAGACCAGGAAGTGGCGCAAGGACGGCGAGGACAGCGACCGCTACTCGACCGAGATCATCCTCGTCCCCGGCGGGAGGGTTCAGTTCCTCGAACGCCCCGCCAACGGCAACGGCGCCCCTGCGTCCAATGGTGAGTCCACGGCAACCGCCGCGGCCGAGCCGTCGCAGCCGGACGACGATCTGAACTTCTGAGAGCGTTTCCTCCCGCGCTCTCCCAGGCCGGCCCCGCCCGTCCTCCGGGTTCCGGGGCCGGCCTTTCTTCTTGTCGTCTGCCGGAACGCGGCGCGGCGCCCTCACGGGCGCGGCCGCGCTTCCTCCTCGCTCCCGGAGATTGGCCATGCCGAGCACGAACCTCTCGATCGACGACGTCCGCTTCCGCCACCGCACCGCCGGCGAATGCGACATCGTCGTCTACGGCCAGACCGTCGGCAGCGTCATGCGCCGGGCCGACATCGCGAGCCCCGATGGCGGCTGGTTCTACGTCATACACCTGTGCGACGACCGGCGCGGCCCCAAGCAGCTCGACGACCGCGATGCGGTCCGCAGCACGATCGCCGCCATGCTGGTCGAGCGCAACCTCGTCCCCTGGACGCCGCCGCCGGTGCATCCGGACCACGCGGCCCGTCGGCGGCACTGTCCCGCCTGACCTTCTCCCTCCCTCCGCCCGGGGAGCGGTCCTCCGTCACGCCTCCACGGTGGGCCGCTCCCCTTATTCATGCAGGCAAGCCGGAGACCGACGCTTCCTCCGCCACTCAGATGGCCGCGATGCAGACAACAGATGAAGAAGGCGCCTGTGCGGGTGGATAGGGAGGTCGCACCCCGTCGTGGCTTCTCATTGTGTCACGTGTGCTCGCGCCAGCAACCCTGCGGGTCCTCCGGTCGCTCCGCTCCCTGCGGCCTGGCCTAACCATGTCCAGGGCGGGCCGTGAAAGTCGCCGACCGTGAAGATCGCTTGCCTGAACTCGCACACACCGCGCGTGGGGCACCGCGAACGCGATCTTCCGCACCGAAATCGGCGACTTTCCGCACCGACTCCCGCCCAGGACCTGCTAGGGCCAGGTGCTTCCGCTGCGCGCACGTGACCCAAGGAGAAACCACGACGGGGCGTTCCGCCTCGGAGGGTCAACCGAAGGGAGATCGTCATGATCGACACGCACAGCGACACCGCCGCAAGCGCTTCACAGACCGCCGCCATCTGCGAGAACCTCGCTCTCTATGGCGCGGCGCCCGAGCGCGGCGAGCCCGACAGCCGCGACGTCTGGGACGAGAACGACGCCACCGAGGCGCTGGGCGAGGCCATCCGCATCATGGTGGACGGCATCACCGTCGACGGCACGCAGATGGCAGACGAGCGGGAGGCGCTGCTCTGGAGCTTCGTCAACTGCTTCCACGCGCAGATCGCCCGCCTCGACCGCGCCGTCGACCGGATCGTCCCGGAGATGAAGGACCTCGAGACCGCCCAGGACGGCACCGAGGTGAAGGCGCACGAGCTGGAGACCCTCACCGACCGCGCGCGGAACCTCGGCGACCGCAGGGACGCGTTCGAGAAGCTGCGCGACGCCGCCGCAGACGCCTACCGGGTCCACACCGGCGACGTCTGGCGCCCGCGCTACGGATCGCACGCCTCGCAGACGGGAACACTGACGTCAGCCGCCATCGACGGACGCGACTTCCGGCGCGCGCGGCAGGACCGCGAGACTCGCGCGCACCTGCCGGAGGGCACCCTGGTCGCCATCACCGGCGGCAAGACCGTCACCGATGTGGACGCCGTCTGGACCACGCTCGACCGGGCGCGCGCCAAGTACGGCGACATGGTTCTGCTGCACGGCGGCGGACCCGGTTACGAGAAGATCGCCGCGAGCTGGGCAGACGCGCGGGGCGTCGACCAGGTGGTGTGCCGTCCGGACTGGAACGCGCACGGCAGCGCTGCCCCCTTCCGCCGGAACGACGAGCTTCTGAACCTGCTGCCGGTCGGCGTCATCGCCTTCCCCGGATCGGGCATCACCGGGAACCTGATCGACAAGGCCCGGCAGCTCGGCATCCCGGTCATGATCGTCACCGCGTGACGGCGGCGCTGCCTCGTTCGCCAGGGCCGGTCTCTCGCTTCGGCAAGGGATCGGCCCTTTTCTTTTGCGCCGTGTTCCGAACCGCGCTTCGCGGCGCGGCGCTTCGCGCCCGCGCCGCTCGCGCTCCCGGCGCCGCAACACCGCTTCGCCTCCGGCTCGCGCGACCTCGCGTCCGGCTCGGCGCTTGCGCGCCATCGCCGGACGCTCGCCGATCCTTCCTTCCCGGTCACTATTCGTCCATCCTCAGCGCGGCGGCTCGCCGTCCTGCGGACGGCATGTCGCCTCCGCGCTTCGCGCGCCGCCACCGGCAACACCCTCTGTTTCCTCTCGTCCAGTTATTGCATCCAACGCCGCCAACAAGCGGTCTCCAGGATCCCTGTTCGGCGAGTCCTCGATCCCTTCGAACGGCCAATCAGCGTCATCCGTGGCGAGTGACGGCGCGCTATCGTTTGCTCTTCCGGTCGGAAGGTCCGGGCGCCCGCCCGGTCCTTGGGACCGGTCGCCGGGCTCTATTCCGCCGGGCGCGGCTTCGCCCCGCCCGGCTCCACGAAGCCCGCTTCGCGGTCTTCGCCGTCCCGGTGACGATCCCTGGCGCCTACGCTCGCTGGCGCTCGCTGCGCGCTTGCGGGTGCGTGAACTCGGATCCGGGCCCGTCCGCCGCCGTTGCTCGATCGCTCCGCTCCCGTCGCCGGCGGCTCCCTCGCCGCCCTTCGGCGGTTCGTCTCCCACCGTGACCTCGCAACAGGCTCGGCGCTTGCGCGCCATCGCCGTTGCTCGCGGTCTCTCCGAATATCCACCTCTTCGGATATCGGCTACGGCTCATCGCTCTTCGAGCGATATCGCCCTCTCGCGCCCGGTGCTTCGCGCCATGGCGCTCAGAACGGGTCGGCGCCTTCTGCCGAAGCCGTGGCATTTGCCACGGACTTCGCCGCCTTGCGTCCCGGCAGCTCCCCCTTGTCGATGAAGGCCTTCAGGCTCCGCTCTCCGATCTCGATGCCTCGTGCTTTCAGCACTTCGTGCATCTGCGCCACCGTGACGCCCCTGGCCCGTTGCTCGACCATGCGGTCTCGCAGTCGGTCCAGGACGTCCTTCAGCGTCAGCTTCGGAGGCGCAAGCTTCGCCAGGTCCCCGTCTATCGCCTCGAAGTCCACGTCGGCTTCGTTGAAGCGTCGCGCCACCATTGAGTCTCTTCCCTCCTTCGACCGCTATATCTGGTAGGTCTCATGGTCGCCCGCCGGCCCGACAGTGTCAACGACGAGCCCGTACCGGTCTCGTCCGGCGCCCGACTCGCGGATCGCTCAACGCGATCCTGCCTTGGAATCTCCGTCAGACATGGTATCCTCGCTACCGATGCAATAAGAGGAAGAAGCAACCCTGGCACACCTATGCACTAAAGCGCAAGTTGCCGAGAAGCATGGACGATGGTACGGTCGACGAATGAAGGGCAGCACGATCCAATTGCGGACTGACGCAAGCCCTATGAGGATACCTCCATCGGTATGCGCGGCTCAGGCTTTGGGCGGGAGCACGGTCGCTGCCTCTATTCCGGGTCCGGACACAGCACGATGGTAGCCACGCTCGCCCAGGCGGCGTCGGCTGCGTACTACCTGGAGAGCCAGCGCTCGTTCCGCCATCCCAACGAGTACTACACGGCAGGCGAGGAACCGGACGGGGTGTGGTTCAATCCTGCGGGCCTGCTCGGCCTGGAGAACGGCGGCAAGGTCGACAGCGGCGACTTCCACCGCCTCTATTCGGGTTTCGCGCCGGACGGCTCCCAGAAACTCACCAGGAACGCGGGCAGCGAGCAACGCTCGCCGGGCGTGGATATGACCTTCTCGGCCGACAAGAGCGTGTCCGCGCTCTGGGCCATTGCCGATCCAGCGCTGCGTGAACAGATCGAGCAGGCGCACAACGACGCCGCCCGGGTGGCGCTGGAAGAGACCGTGTTCCGCTACTGCGCCTATACGCGGATCCGGGACCGGGAGGGGCGGATCAGGGTCCAGCCTGCCGATATCTCCGTGGCGATGTTCCAGCACGGCACCAGCCGGGAGAACGACCCGCAGCTTCATACCCACTGCGTCATCTTCAATGCGGCCCGCACCCGCGAGGACGGCAAGTGGCGGGCCATGCACCAGTACCCGGTCTACAGCTGGGCCAAGGCCGCGGGCGCGGTCTACCGCAATGCCCTGGCCTGGAACCTCCGCGAGCGCCTCGGTGTCCGCATGGAGCAGTACGGTCCCGATGCCGGGCTCACCCGCATCCAGGGCATGCCTGAGGACCTGCAGGTCTTCTGGTCGAAGCGGCGGAAGGCGATCGTGGCCAAGGCCGGAGAACTGGGCATTCCCTCGCTCGGCAACGCTTCGCGCATGGCCGGCGTCAACAAGCTCACGCGGGCCGGCAAGTCGCACGACAACGACCCCAACATCCGCCACCGGCGCTGGCACGAAGAGGCTGATAGCTTCGCCGAGCGCGAGGCGCTGATCGCTTCGGTGACAGGGCATGACGTGAAGATCGGCCGCGAGGCCATCCGGGAGCTCACCGCCCGGCTCGACGACCTGCCCGCCTACCTGGCCCGGCAGGAGGCCGTCTTCCGCCGTCCCGACATGGTGGAAGCGGCGGCGAATGCGGCGGCGGGCCTGATCGGCGTGGAAGCGTTGAGGACCGCCATCGAGCGGCTTCGCCGCAATCCCGAGATCGAGCGGCTGGAGCCGAAGAAGCCGACGGCGGAGTCTCTCGCGGGCATGGCCCACACCGAGGTCTATTCCACGCGCCACAACCTCGGCCTTGAACAGGCGGTCAGGGACATGACGGCGGCCATGGCGGCCGATGCAGGCCGCGGGCTGCCGGAACAGGCGGTCAGGGAGAAGGTGGAGACCCTCCTGGCTGACGGTTATCCGCTGAGCCAGGAGCAGTCTCTGGCGATCCGTCATGCCACGTGCAAGGGCGGTCGCGTCGCGGTGATCGAGGGCGCGGCGGGCTCGGGCAAGACCACCACGCTCAGGCCCATCACCGATCTTCACAGGGAGCATGGCTACAAGATCGTGCCGACGGCGGTGGCCTGGCGGACCGCGGTGGCGCTGGGGGACGACTGCGACGCGCGTGCGTACTGTGTCGACAAGCTGCTGAAGCTCGCGGCCAAGGAACAGGTTGTGATCGGCCGCAACACCCTCATCGTCGTTGACGAGGCGGGAATGCTGTCGACGCGGCAGGCCCATCACATCCTCCAGCTCTCCGAGCGCCACGGGGCGAAGGTGGTGTTCGCCGGCGACACCCGCCAGCAGCAGCCCGTGGAGGCAGGACCCGGTTTGCGGCTGATCCGCGATGTCGCCCGCAGCGTCCGCGTCGACCGCATCAGGCGCCAGAAGCCAGACCTCGAGGACGTGCTGGTCCACGTTCACAAGGAGACGCCGGAGCAGGCAAGGTTCCGGGCCGGTCTCACGAACCCGCAGGAGCGCGACGCCATCCTCGCGGACTACGAGGCGATGGAGAGGAAGCCGGTGTTCACGCCGTGGCAGGTGGCGGTGTCCGAGGCGCTCAGGGACGGAGAGGCGGAGAAGGCCATCGAGGCATGGCATCTGCGCAACCGGCTTCATCTCTGTCACGACGAGGAGAAGACCCTGACACGCCTGGTGGACGACTGGGAACGCCATGTGCGCACACAGCCCGGCACATCCACGGTCGTGCTCGCGCGCACGAAGGCCGAGGGGCGGGCGCTGTCGTGGCTGATGCGGCAGCGGGTGCTTGCGCGGACCCCCGACGCGAAGCGCGCCGTCATCGAGGTGAGCCGGGACCTGGACGGGCGCCTGACGGAGCCGCTGGAGATCGCGGTCGGCGACCGCATCCGTATCGGCGCCACGCAGTGGGAGAAGCAGCTCTTCAACGGCACCGTGGTCACGATAGAAGACCTTGAGGTGCGGCGCGCGGAAGCCGCGGCGGTGTCGGACACGGCGGTGTCCCGCAAGGCCCG
>JAJDVM010000071.1 GCA_022826125.1 Defluviicoccus sp. | reverse complement strand
CGCGCCCGCATCCCGATCAAGGGGGTAGGTCGGCACTACACGCGGATCCGGAGACGCAAAGCCCGGAAATCCGCCATTTCTCCGGCCGGAAACCCGTCAAATTAGTTGAAATGCCCGCTCAGTTGCGGAAGTCGGGCTATGGCCATTCGTTTGCCCCTGTGTATCCTGACGGGGGTTCCGGGAGCTGGGAGTCGCGCGATGGACGTGCGTCAGCTGCGCTATTTCGTGGAGGTCGTTCAGGCTAAGAGCTTCACCAAGGCCGCCGAACGGGTCCGCGTCGCGCAGCCGGCGCTCGGCTTTCAGGTGCGGAAGCTGGAGGAGGAACTCGGCTCGAAACTGCTCGTCCGCCATTCCCGCGGGGTCCGGACGACGGAAGCCGGAGACGCACTTCTCAAGCACGCGCACGCAATCCTGCGCCAGATCGAGCTTGCCAGGCAGGAGGTGATCGACCTCGCCGGCCCGCCGCGCGGCCCGCTCGCGCTCGGCGTGACGCCAACCGCCAGCGCGCTCCTCTCCACGCGCATCGTGCAGCAGTGCAGCGCCGCTTTCCCGGGCATCGCGCTCAATCTCGTCGAAGGTCTGAGCGAGGACGTGATGAAATGGCTCGACGAGGGCCGCATCGACCTCGGCTTCACCTATAACCCGACCGCGATCAAGGGCATCGAGGCGAGGGCGCTGCTGATAGAGGATCTCTATTACATATCGCCCCTCGACGACCGTATCGACGGAGCGGAAAAGATCGCCCTGGCGAAGCTCAGGAACCGCCCCCTGATCCTGCCCAGCAAGCCGCACGGGACTCGGATGCTGGTCGAACAGGCAGCCGAACAGCGGGACATCGAGATCCGGGTTTCCTGCGAGGTGGATTCCGTGGCCACGGTGCGGGAACTTGTGGAGGCAGGTGTCGGGGCCACCATTCTTCCGATCGGCGCCGTGCTGGATGCCGTCCGCGCCGGGCGGCTCCAAGCGGTCCGGATCGCCCGTCCCAGAATTTCGCGGACCCTGCACCTTGCATGGTCGAACCGTTCGGCCCAGACCAACGCGTCGGCCGTGGTTTGCGATATAGTCGCGAAGCTCGCGGAAGAGCGTATCGAATCCGGCGACGGGTTCTGGCGCGCGCCCTGACAGCGTTCCGCGCCGTACCGACCCCGAACTTTCCCTTGAGCGAGGAGCCTGTATTCATGAGTTCCAGGAACGTGATCGAACGGCTCGACGAAGTGGTGGACGACTTCGCCAAGCGTGTTCGCATCTACAACGAAGAAGTGACGATGGAGCGCGCCCGCATCTTCGTGATGCAGCACCGCCAGAACACCCGTTTCCGTAATTCCGTGCTGAAGCTCCGGGTGGCGACCAATTGCCCGGAATGGGACGTCAAGCTCGACATCATCCACGCCTGTTCCCAGGAGATCATCGGCGACCACGAGTATGGCGGCGGCCAGCCCCACTGGGAGATCGTCGAGGATCTGGGCATCTGCCTCGGCCTCACGCGGGACGAGATTCGCGCCGAGCCTCTGCTGGACTCGACCCGGCTGAGCTGGCTCGCGTGGGAAGCACTGATGACCAACCGGCACTGGCTGGAAGGGCTGATCGCGAACACCTGCGCCGAACGCTCAGCGCTTCCGGGATACGGCGCTGGCGAGCTGCGCGAGATGGGGTGGCTCGGGCTCGAACGGAAGCGCTGGCGGGAAACGCTGGGTCTCCCCGACGAAAAGCTCAACTTCTTCAAGCTTCACGAAGAGGCGGATGTCGAGCATTCCGACATCGGCTGGAACGCGGTCGCCAAGTACGCGATGGATTTCCGCATGGAGGATGCGGTGGTCGAGGCCTGCCGGATCAATCTAATGGTCTGGGAGAACTACTGGAACGGCATCTGCGCCGCCGCCGACCGGGCGAGGGCGGGCTGACGATGGCGCCGCTGAAACTGACCTTCGCCGCCAGCGAGTACGACCATTTCCACGACCTCGTCTCGGGCGCGGTCGCCGCGGAAGGGATCGAGCTCAACCCCCTGAACCTCACCATCGAGGAGATTTTTTTCCGCTTCACCAAGTTCCGGGAATGGGACGTCTCGGAGATGTCGATGGGAAAGTACGTCTCTCTCAAGTCGCAGGGTGACGAATCGATTACCGCCATTCCGGTGTTCCCGTCGCGCGTGTTCCGCCAGTCTTCCCTCTACATACGGGCGGACAGCTCGCTGAAGGGTGCCGGGGAACTCGCCGGAAAACGGATCGGCATCCCGGAATGGGCGCAGACCGCCTCGATCTATACGCGGGGCTGGCTCGCCCATCAGGTCGGGGTCCCGCTCGCGGAAATCGAGTGGGTCCAGGCCGGCGTGAACCAGCCCGGACGCGTCGAGAAGGTCGAGCTGCGCCTTCCGGACGGCATCCGCTACCGTCCCGAACCGGAGCGCAATCTCAACGACATGCTGCTCGCCGGCGACATCGACGTCGCGATGAGCGCCCATCCGCCTGAAGCGGCCGAGGACGGAAGCGGAGAAATCGTCCGGCTGTATCCGAACTACCGCGAGATCGAGGAAGCCTATTACCGGGAGACCGGGATCTTCCCGATCATGCACGTGATCGCGCTCCGGGGAGACACGTTCCAAGCCAATCGCTGGATCGCGATGAACCTTCTCAAGGCGTTCGAGGAAGCCAAGCGAAACGCAATGCGGCGCGCCCAGGAAATCACCGCCACGCGTTTTCCGTTCGCCTGGTGCTTCGACGCCGCCGCTGAGGCCCGCGCGCTGTTCGGCGACGACTTCTTTCCCTACGGGATCGAGTCCAACCGGACGACCCTCGAAGCCTTCCTGCAATACGGCTTCGAACAAGGCGTCTGCCACCGCAAGATCTCGCCGGAGGATCTGTTTCCGCCCGAGGTTCAGGCCGAGTTCAAGGTCTGACGGGTACGCCGCGAACCGATTGCGGGCCGGCCGCCGTAACGCTAGTTTCGCGCCGACGAGAAAGGCAGGGAGGCATCCATGGTCGCCAAGGTACCGCTAACCATCGCGTGCGGCGATTACGATCGGGTCGCGGCGATCAAGGACGGTCGGGTCGAGGTCGAGGGTTGTGAGGTGACCTTCATCCCGATGGAGCCGGAAGAGGTGTTCTTCCGCGCTTTCCGTTTCCAGGAATTCGATGCCTGCGAGCTCTCGTTTTCCAGCTTCATGATCGTGACCTCGCGCGACGAAAGCCCGTTCGTCGGCATCCCCGCTTTCGTCTCGCGCGTGTTCCGCCATTCCGGGATCTATATCCGCACCGACAGGGGGATCGAGAAGCCGGAAGATCTGCGCGGCAAGACGGTCGGCCTGCCCGAATACCAGATGACCGCGCCGGTCTGGATGCGCGGCATGATGGAAGACGAGTACGGCGTGAAGCCGAACGAGATCCACTGGCGCTCGGGAGGGCAGGAGGAGGCCGGGCGGGACGAACGCACGCCGCTGGTGCTGACCAACGGCGTCGATCTCCAGCCGATCCCCGAGGACAAGACTCTCGTCGAGCTGTTCGAGGCCGGCGAGCTGGACGCGCTGATGACCGCCCGCGCGCCGTCGAGCTTCCTCGAAGGCAAACCCAACATCGCCCGGCTGTTCCCGGATTACCGAGCGGTCGAGCGGGCCTATTGGCAGAAGACCAAGTTGTTCCCGATCATGCACCTGATGGGGGTCAAGAAGTCGCTCGCCGAGCAATACCCCTGGCTCCCGGGGAGCCTCTACAAGGCTCTGCTCAAGGCAAAGGCGATCGCGCTCGAAGAGGTACGGGAGATCGCGGCCCTCAACGTCACGCTTCCCTGGGTCGAGGCCGAGGCGCTCGAGACCCGCGCGTTCATGGGCGACGATTACTGGCGCTACGGCATCGCCGAGTGCGCCCACGAGATCGAGACGATCACGCGCTATTCATACGACCAGGGGCTGTCGGTCCGCAAGCTCACCGCCGAAGACCTGTTCGCCCCGTCGACCTTCGAAATCTCCAAGATCTGACGGGCGGGAGAGGCCGATGGACGAGGTGCCGCTCGAAATATCGATCGAAGAGCTCGACCGCATGCGGAAGGAGGACGAGCCTCACACCTTGCTCGACATACGCGAGCCGCACGAGCTCCAGATCAGCGCGCTCTCTGGGAGCCTGGACATTCCCATGGGAAACGTCCCGGAGCGCGTGGACGAATTGCCCAGGGAAGGCACGATCGCCGTCCTCTGCCGTACCGGCAACCGGAGCATGAAGGTCACGATGTGGCTGCGCGAGCAGGGTTACGAGGGCGCGACCAATGTCGGCGGCGGCATCAACGCCTGGGCGGAACGGATCGATCCGTCCCTGCCGCAATATTGAGAAACGGCCTCCGCCAACGGAGGCCCGAGAAAAACCGCGCTACAGCACTGCCTCGACCCGGGCGACTTCCGGCACGTAGTGCCGGAGCAGGTTCTCCACCCCCATCTTGAGGGTCGCCGTCGAGCTCGGACAGCCTTGGCAGGCGCCCTGCATCTGTAGATAGACCACGCCTTCCTCGAAGCCGTGGAAGATGATGTCGCCGCCGTCCATCGCGACCGCCGGGCGGACGCGGGTATCCAGCAGCTCCTTGATCTGGGTCACCACCTCGTCGTCGTCGGTTTCCGGCACCGAGGCATCGGCGGTTTCTTCGATGATCGGCAGCCCCGCCGTCATGTGCTCCATCAGCGCGCCCAGGATCGACGGTTTGAGGACGTACCATTCGAGCGAATCGTCCTTGGTGACGCTCACGAAATCGGCGCCGAGGAAAACCGCCGTCACCCCCTCGATCTCGAACAGACGTAACGCCAGCGGAGATGAAGCGGCCGATTCGACGTGCGCGAAATGGGCCGTTCCCTTGGCCATGACCGTCCGGCCCGGCAGAAATTTGAGAGTCGCCGGGTTCGGGGTCTGCTCGGTCTGGATGAACATGGCTGCTCCGGTCGGTTCGTAGGCGGCTTCGCTGGAGCCTGAAATAGCACGATTCGCGCGTGGATCAATTGCCGGCACCGGCCGATGGGTCGGCGAGTCGATAGCGGTTGAGCAGCGGAAGCTGGGTCAGGATGAACGCGAAGGTCAGCCCCATGATCCCGAATACCTTGAAGCTCACCCAGAAATCGGTGCTCTGGGTACGCCACACCAGCTCGTTCAACAGGGCCATCGCGGCGAAGAACATTCCGAAACGGAGGGTCAGGAGGCGCCAGCCCTCGTCGTTCATCTGCCATGCAGCGCCCAGCACCGGCTTGAGCAGCGAACGGCCGAAGGCGAGGCCGCCCAGCAACACCGCCGAAATCATGGCCTGCACGATGGTGGGCTTGAGCTTGATGAACGTCTCGTCGTTGAGCCAGAGGGTGAGCCCGCCGAACACGCCGACCACGCCCGCGGTGATCAGCGGCATGAGCGGCACCCGGCGATCGACCGCATAGGAAAGGGCGAGCGCGGCGGCGGTCGCGACCATCAGCGCCGCGGTCGCGGCGATGAGATCGGAAAAGACATAAGCGCCGAAGAAGACGATAAGCGGGCCGTACTCGGTGACCGACTTGACGGCTCCGTTCTGCTGGGTGTTCGCGGTCGACATCGGCAAGACTTCCCCGGTCCGGCAAACGGAATTAAGGCTTGGCCGTCTTCCGGACCGCGCCTTTCAGAAACAAAAAATGGGCGAACGACACATATGTTTCAACCCGACGAAGCGGGTTGATTCCAAGGGTTTTATGGTACGCTCGTCCCATGGCATCGGTCGTCGACATGCCGGGAACCCGGACACCTCTTTCCGCCGAAGAGCGCGCGCGGTTCAATGCGCTGCTCAAGGTCGCGGCGGAGAGCCCCTATCCGGGCGAGCGCGCGAACGCGCTCGATGCGGCGCGCAGGCTCGCCAAACGTCACGGCATGTCGTTGCAGGAGGCCGCCCGGGAGCCGCCCGGTCCGGCCCGGCCGGTGCAGATGCCGCAGCGGCCGCGCCGCTATACCGCGAGGGAAATGGCGGAGATCATCGCCTTTTCCGAAGCCCGTCTCCGCGCCGACAAGGAACGCTACGAACGGGCTCTCAGAGAGGCGCAGGATCGCGGACTGGACGGCGACGCGATAAAGCCAGAAGTGAGGTCCGCCTCGACGGGCGCCCAGAAGTCCAGCCAGCGCAGCCGCAGCCCGCAGAGCTTCGCCAAGGTGCTTCTTTCCGAAACCACGCTGCCGCTCCGCGAGATCGTCAGTTTGACCGGCCTCGACATTTACCGCGTGGTGGGCCTCAAGCTGAAGATGCGCTCCGCCGCCTGACGGCTGTCCGGCTTACGGCCGGGGCACGTAGAATTGCATGCCGAACCAGCGCCAACGGCCGTTTCCGGCGGGCATGGTGCAGTTGACGCGGGCCCGGCCCGGCGGAAACGCCTGTTCGACCTCGACGGCGATGCGGTCTCGTCCACGCCGCTCCAGCCCGGCACGGCCCTGGCCGGAGGCATAGCATGCGATCGACGCGAGACCATCGAGCGCGGCGCCGGTGACGGTGAACGCGAACTCGGGCGGATTCGTGCCCGGGTTCAAGAGGGTATCGACGGGAACGATGTCTCTCGCCTCGATCGGAAGCGCATTGGCCGCGAGCCGGAAACGCGAGGCGCTTCCGTATGTCTCGTTCATCGCGAAACGCGGCAGGAAGAACCGGTCCGCGCCATGGTAGAGCACGCCCGAATGCTGCCCGAACGCGGCGACGAAGCCGGTCCGTTCGACGACGCCGCGGACCGCCCGGCTGTTCTCGCCGAACGGATAGGCGAACAGGGACGGCCGCATCCCGAGTTCCCGTTCGAACCGTTCGTTCGACCTCGCCAGCTCGGCGGCGTTGGCTTCGGGTGAAAGCACGGGCATATGCGGATGGGTGTCGGTCTGGCTGCCGATGGTCACGCCTGCCGTCGCGAGCTCGCGAATCTGGTCCCAGGTCATGTAGTTCCGGTAGCCGCGGTCGATCGGTCCCGTCGCGACGAAAAGGGTCAACGGCAACCCCGCCTCGCGGAACCTGGGCCAGCCCTCGGTGTATAGAGACAGGAAGGCATCGTCGACGCTGAGCCCGACAGTCCGGTCCGGAAGGTCTCGCCCCTCGCGAATCGCGGCCACGATCTGCGGCAGTGGCAGGACGGTATACCGGCCGTTCGTCAATTCCGCGATATGCGCTTCGAGCTGGGCGATCGTGGTGTTGGTGGAGGGAAGGGCGGTCTCTCCGAAACGGTGGTACATGAAGACTACGGCCGAACTGCCCGCGAAGGCGGGACCCGTGAAAGCAAGGATCAGGGCGGCGGCAAGGGCGGCGGGAAACCGGCGTCGCCAGCGGAAACGGAGGGCCATGACGTAGGTTCCGTCGAGGCATGGTGGATACGAGCCGGAACGGAGAGTCCATGCCGAACCGGCTGCTTGTCAATTGCACACGCACGGCGGTGGAGCCGCGTTCCGATTGTCCTTGCCCCATCCGGCGATCCGAATAGATTCCTTCCGTGCCGGAAATCCTGTCCCGGAAGGAGTCGAGCTTGGCCGAGACGGTCCACGCGGAGCCGCCCTTGATCGCGGGCGATGCGGTCAGGGTGGGGGAGGACGGCCGGCCGATCCTGATCGGATCCGAATGCGCCGACTGCGCGAGCCGCGTTTTCCCGCCGGTCTCCGTTTGCCCCGAATGCATGGGCGAGAACGTCTCTCCGGTCGCGCTCGGGCGGAACGGGCGCCTGTACAGCTACTGCACCGTCCACGTGGCGCCGCGCGGCTGGTCCGTTCCCTACATAGCGGGCTATGTGGACCTGCCGGATGGCGTTCGGGTCTTCACCCATGTGGTGGACGCGCCGGAAGAACGACTGTCGATGGAGATGGAGGTCGAGTTGACCACCGCGGTACTCGGCACCGGCGGCGATGGCGAAGCCTTTTCGAGCTACGCCTTCCGCCCCAGAGGAGCGGAGAGCGAAGATGCGTGACGTCTCCGTAATCGGCGCCGGTATGGTCAGGTTCGGCAAGCAGCCCGACAAGACACTCGCCGAGATAGCCTGGCCCGCCGCAAAGCAGGCGATCGACGACGCGGGCGTCGCCAAGCCGGACATCGAGGCCGCCTGGTGCGGAACCGCACTTGGCGGGATGATGTCCGGGCAGCGGATTCTGAAGGCGATCGGCCTGACGGGTCTCCCTATCGTCAATGTCGAGAATGCCTGCTCCTCGTCTTCCAGCGCGTTTCGCGAGGCCTGGATCGCGGTGGCGAGCGGCCTCTACGACGTGGCCCTGGTCATCGGCGTCGAGAAGCTGACGAAGTTCGGCGGCGGCACGCTGCCCCTCGAACGCGAGGATTTCGAGGTCGCGCACGGGATGGTGATGCCCGCGCTCTACGGCATGCGGGCGAAGCGCTACATGCACGATTACGGGTTGACGCGCGAGCAGCTTGCCAGGGTTGCCGTCAAGGCGCACGACCACGGCGCGCTCAACGAGGACGCCCAGTACCGCAACCGGATCACCGTCGACGAGGTGATGGCGGCGCGCCCCATCGCCGATCCGTTCACCCTGCTTCACTGCTGTCCGTCGGGCGACGGTGCGGCGGCGCTGGTGATCGCGGCCGATTCGGTCGCCGGGCGGTATTCGGGAAAACCCGTCCGGGTGCTCGCCTCAGAGCTCGCGTCCGGAAAGTACATGACGGGTTTCCGGGACATGACGACACCCGAAATTACCGTGCGCGGCGCGAAGGAAGCTTACGAGATGGCCGGCGTCGGGCCGGAAGACGTCGACGTGGCGGAAGTGCACGACGCCTTCACCATCGCCGAGCTCCTGTACTACGAGGCGCTCGGGTTCTGCGAGCGGGGAGACGCCGCGCGGTTGCTGGAGGACGGCGAGACCTCTCTCGGGGGCCGCATACCGGTGAATCCCTCCGGCGGGCTCCTCTCCAAAGGCCATCCGGTCGGCGCGACCGGGGCGGCGCAGATGGTCGAGATCGTGCGCCAGCTTCGCGGCGAGTGCGGCGACCGCCAGGTGGATGGCGCGAAGGTCGGGCTCACCCACTGCACGGGCGGGGGGATCTCCGGCTTCGACCACGGCGCCTGCTCGATCCACATTTTCTGCAATTAGGGGCAAGGTATGAAACCTCCGCCTTTCACCTATCACGATCCGCGAACGATCCCTGAAGTGCTGGATCTCCTGGCGGAGAAGGACAACGCCCGGCTGTTGTCCGGCGGGCAGTCGCTGATGCCGATGCTCAACATGCGATACGTCCTTCCCGACGACGTGATCGATCTCAACAAGGTCGAAGGGCTGTGCGGGATCGAGGCCGCGAACGGGTCGCTGGAGATCGCCGGCATGACGCGCCAGCGCGACATCGAGTTTTCCGACATGGTCTCGACCCGTTGCCCGATCATGACCGAGGCGATCCTGCAGGTCGGCCACCGCCAGACCCGCAACCGCGGCACGCTGGGAGGCAGCCTGGCCCATCTCGACCCTTCGGCCGAACTGCCCGCGGTGGCGATGGCGCTCGACGCCACGATTCATGTCGAGAGCAAACGGGGGAAGCGGGACATCGCGATGGCCGACTTCCCGGCGGGCTATATGACGCCCTCCATCGAGCTCGACGAGATGGTGACCGGGGCCACCTTCCCGCTGTGGGAGGACGGCCACGGCTATGCCTTCATCGAGTTCGCGCGCCGGCACGGAGATTTCGCGATCGTCTCCGCCGGGGCGCTGATGACGACCGACGGCGCGGGCAAGGTGAACCGGGTCTCGATCACGGTCAGCGGCGTGGGTCCATCGCCTCTCCGCTGCACCGAGGCGGAGGAGATGATTCTCGGTCAGACGCCCGAACTCGAGCTGTTCCGGGAGGCGGCCGAGACCGCGCGCGCGTTCGACGCGTTGGAGGACATACACGCCCCGTCCTCGTACCGGCAGCACCTGGCGGCCGTATTGTCGCGCCGCGCGCTCGAGAAGGCGCAGACGCGCCTGGGAGGTTCCAATGGCTGACAGGCGCCGGATCAGCGTCACCATCAACGGCGACACCTACGAGCGCGAGATCGAGACCAGGCTCCTGCTCTCCGACTTCATCCGTCACGAATGCGAGCTCACCGGGACCCATGTCGGTTGCGAACACGGAGTCTGCGGCGCGTGCACGATTCTGCTCGACGGAACGACCGCCCGAAGCTGCCTCATGCTCGCAGTCCAGGCGGACGGGCACGAGCTGCTGACCATCGAGGGCATCGCGCCCAACGAAGAGGAGCTCCATCCGCTGCAGCAGGCCTTCATGGACAATCACGGCCTGCAATGCGGTTACTGCACGCCCGGCATGCTGACCACGCTGCTCGAATTTCTGCGCGACAACCCGGACCCGACCGAAAAGGAGGTAAGGATCGCCATTTCCGGCAATCTTTGCCGCTGCACCGGGTATCAGGGCATCGTCGATGCCGCGCTGGATGCGGCAGGCCGTCTGAGAGGCGAGGCCGAGGCCTGAACCCATGGGTGCCAAGGCGATGGGCGCCCGGGTCCGACGCATGGAGGACCCGGCGCTTCTGACCGGCCGCGCGGTCTTCACGGACGATATTCATTTGCCGGGAATGCTGGAGGCGGCGTTCGTGCGCTCGACGCACGCGCACGCGCGTATCCGGTCCGTCGATACATCCGCGGCCGAGGCGATGCCGGGCGTCTTCAAGGTGGTGACGACCGCCGACTTGCCGGCCGATCTGCGGACGGTCCGGGTTCCTTTCCAGGTGCCGAACCCGGCGATCACGCAACCGTTCCAGCAGCGCTTGCTGGAGGATGAGGAGGTGTGCTTCGTCGGCGAGCCGATCGCGATGGTGCTCGCCGACACGCGCTACCGGGCCGAGGACGCGGCAGCCGCGGTCGCCGTCGATTACGAAGTCCTCCCCGCCGCGTCGGATTGCCGCGATGCGCTGGCCGACGAGGCGAAACCGTGCCACGCCGACAGCGGCAACAACCTCTGCGCCGAGTTCAAGCTCGGCTACGGCGACACGGCCGCGGCGTTCGCGAGCGCCGAACACACTTTCGAGGTCTCGTTGTGGAGTCACCGGGGTGCCGGCCTCGCCATCGAGAACCGGGCGATCGTCGCCGAGCCCGACAGATTGCGCGACGTGGTGACACTCTGGTCGGCGACCCAATCGCCTTTTTTGGTGAAGCAGAATGTCGTCGACATGCTCGACTGGCCGGCCGATCGCTTGCGCGTCATCGCGCCGGAGGTCGGCGGCGGATTTGGCCCGAAGACCGTTTACTACGTCGAGGAAGCGCTTATCCCGCTCTGCGCGATGATGTTCGACCGGCCCATCAAGTGGGTCGAGGACCGGCGCGAGAACTTCGTGGCCACCAACCAGGAACGCGACCAGTATTGGGACATGGCGCTCGCCTGCGACGGCGAAGGAAAGATCCTCGCGGTGCGCGGCGCGATGATCCACGACACCGGCGCCTACATGCCCTGGGGGATCATCAGCCCCTACATATCCGCGACGACGGTTCCCGGCCCCTACGTCGTTCCGGCCTACGAGCTCACCACCCGCGTCGCGCTCACCAACAAGGTGGCGGTGACTCCGGTTCGCGGCGCGGGACGGCCGCAAGCGGTGTTTGCGATGGAACGCCTGCTCGACCGCGCGGCGGACGGGCTGGGCATCGACCGGGCCGAGATCCGCCGCCGCAACTTCATCCCCGCCGACGCGATGCCTTATTCCTTCGGGCTGATCTTCCGCGACGGCAAGCCGATGACCTATGACAGCGGCGACTATCCCCGATGCCAGGCGGAGGCGCTGGCGCTGGCCGATTACGAGGGCTTCGCGGATCGCCGGGCGAAGGCGGAGGCCGAAGGCCGCCATGTCGGGATCGGGATCGCCAACTTCGTGGAAGGCACCGGGCTCGGGCCGTTCGAGGGCGCGACGGTTCGCGTGCACGCGAATGGGAAGGTTACCGTCTACACGGGCGGCGGGGATTCGGGGCAGGGGCACTGGACGACGCTCGCCCAGCTCTGCGCCGAGCCTCTCGGCGTGGATCCCCAGGACATTACGGTCGAGGTGGGCGACACCGGAAAGATCGCCAACGGCATCGGGACCTTTGCGAGTCGGATCGCGGTTAACGCTGGCAATTCCGTTCATCTCGCCGCGACCTCGGTGCGCGAAAAGGCGATCAAGATAGCCTCCCACCTGCTCGAAGCGGCCGAGGAGGACCTCGACATCGAGGACGGGCGCATCTTCGTGAAGGGCGTACCCGACGTTTCGACCACGTTGCGGGACGTCGCGCGGGCGGTGCGCGGAATGCCGGGCTTTTCGCTTCCCGGCGGCGTAGAGCCCGGTCTCGAATCGACGGAATATTTCTCGCCGCCGCAAGCCGCCTACTGCAACGGCACCGCCGTGGTCGAGGTCGAGGTCGATCCCGAAACGGGCAGCATCGAGATACTGAACTTCGCGATGGCGCACGATTCGGGGAACCTGATCAATCCGTTCATCGTCGACGGGCAGGTTCAGGGAGCTTGCGCGCACGGGATCGGCAATACGCTGCTCGAATGGATGGGCTACGACGACGATGCCCAACCGCTGACCACGACCTTCGCAGATTACCTGCTGCCGGGCGCGCCCGACGTGCCGCGGATCGACGTTGTGCACGTCGAATCGCCCACGCCGAACAACCCGCTGGGCGTGAAGGGAGCGGGCGAGGGCGGTACGATTCCAGCGCTTGCCGCGATCGTCGCCGCGGTCGAGGACGCCCTCGACCCGTTCGGCATCGTGCTCGACGACGTTCCGATTCTGCCGGGCCGGCTAACCGAGCTGATCGACCGAGCACGGGCGCGCATGGGGTGAGCGAGCCCGGTCCCCTTGCAGGCGTTCGCGTCCTCGACTTGACGCAGTTCCTCGCGGGTCCGTTCGCGACCCAGATCCTCGGCGACCTCGGCGCCGAGGTCATAAAGCTTGAAGCGCCTTCCGGCGACTGGTCGCGCAGCCTGCCTCCGCATTTCATCGGCCCCGACAGCGCCTACTATCTCAGCGTCAATCGCAACAAGAAGAGCGTGGTCGCCGATCTGAAATCGGCCGATGGCCTCGCTCTGGTCAAGCGGCTTGCGGGCGCCTCCGATATCGTCATGGAGAACTTCCGTCCCGGTGTGCTGGCCCGCCTTGGGCTGGTCTACGAAGAGCTCGCGGCCGAGCACGAAGGGCTGATCTGGTGCTCGATCAGCGGGTTCGGCCAGGACGGCCCGGACCGCGACCGGCCGGCCTACGACATGATCGTCCAGGCTCTTTCGGGCGGTATGAGCATGACCGGCGAGCCCGGTGAGCCGGCGGTGCGTGCCGGCATCCCGATCGGCGATCTCTGCGCCGGTATGTACGGGACGATCGGCGTGCTTGCCGCGCTCGAGGCGCGGCGGCGCACCGGCAAGGGCCGGCTGGTGGATATCGCCATGCTGGACTGCCAAGTGGCGATGCTCTGCTACCAAGCGGCCTATTTTCTCCATTCGGGCAGCGAGCCGGGCCGCCAGGGCCGGGGTCATGCCTCGATCCCGACCTACCGTTCGTTCGATGCCGGAAACGATACCGAGCTGGTGATCACCGCAAATACCGAACGGATGTGGCGGGCGCTCTGCGGCGTGCTGGGAAGGACGGAACTCGCCGACGATCAGCGGTTTGCCACCAACGACGACCGCTATGCCAACCGGTTCGAGCTCTGGCCACTGCTGGAAGGGGCGTTCCGGGAGAAGGACGCCGACGCCTGGGTACCGCTGCTGCTGGAGGCCGGAATACCGGTGGGCAGGGTCAACACGCTCGGGGCCGCATTCTCCAACCCCCAGATCGTTCACCGCGGCATGGTGCTCGACCTGACAGCGCGCGACGGCAGGCGGGTCCGCGTCGCGGGCAATCCGATCAAGTTCGCGGACGAGGAGCCGTCCCGGACCGGCTTTCCGCCACTGCTCGGCGAGAACACCCGCGATGTGCTCGCGGGCGTGCTCGGGCTGGCCGAGGAAGAAATCGAGGCGGCACTCGCCGCGGGCATTGTCGGCGAACCCCGGCCCCAGGAGGATTAGACATGGCAGGCAATCGAATCGGTCTCGCGACGGACGGCGAAATCGCCCGCGTCACCATTGACCGGCCGGACGACGGCAACCTGATGTCGCCGGCGATGATCGCGGAGCTCACGAGGCTCCTGAACGAGGCCGGAAGCGACCCCGCGCTGAAGGCTATCGTGCTGACGGGCGCAGGCGACGATTTCTGCCTTGGACGGGAGCCCGGCGTCGGCGGCAAGACGGCGATGGAAACGCGCGAGGTTGTGACGAGTCCCATCCTCGGTCTGTACGCCGCGGTGCGGGGCGCGGAAATTCCCGTCATCGCCTCCGTCCAGGGTCGGGCCGCGGGTTTCGGCTGCGCGACGGCCGCGGTATGCGACATCACCGTCGCGGCGGACGATGCACGGTTTAGCCTGCCCGAGATGACTCACGACCTGCCTCCGACGCTCGCCATGTGCGCGCATATCGACCGCACCATGCCGAAGGCAATCGCGTGGCTGGTCTATTCGACGGGAACGGTCGATGCGGAAACCGCGAGAACGCTGGGTTTCGTCAGCAATGTCGTTCCCGCTGCTTCGCTCCGCGACGAAACCGAGTCGCTGCTCGCGACCCTCACCGCGCGGCGGCGCGACGCCCTGATCACCTGCAAGCAGTTCCTCGCCAACGCGCGGCTGATGGAGACCGACAAGGCGGCCGACTACGCGGGCAACCTGCTCTCGGTGATCCTGTCCTCGCGCTGAACGAAGCTTCAGGCCTCCTCGTCCGATCCCAGCACCCGGTCGAGGATCCAGTTGTCCACGGCGTGAACGCCCGCCTCGCGGTGGCTGAAACGCCCGGGGCGGGCATGCGGCGAGGCGAGGCCCCGTTGCTGTAACTCGGTCGCCCGGTTGTCCTCGGGATGCGATACGTCGGTTCGGGCGACGTAGTCCGGCAGGATCGCCTCGAAGTCGGGTCGCCGGGTCGCCCCTTCCGGAAAACACAGGCCGGTGACGATTTGCGTCCGGTCCGGCACGACAGGACGAAAGGACATCCACCACATGCAATCGAGCGTGAAGACAAGGAACGACGCCGGATAGAGACCGATGAAATAGGTGCCCTCGGCCGCGCGCCCTTCGAGCGTGGGGATCTCCGGCAGCGCCTTCCCGGCACCGAGCCTCGCCGCGATCGAACCGTCATGGCGAAACCACGAACCCGACCAGTTCCCGGAGGCCTCCAGCTGTTCCGGAAGCTGGTCCTTCAGCGTGCCCCGGTGAACCACCGCGACGTGGTAGCTCTCACGCTGATTCTCGAGGCAGAGCTTCCAGTTGCAGGCGACATCGTAGACGCGGCGGTGGACGCAGCTCATACCCTCCGCCTCGTGAGAACGGAGATATCCGGTGAGATTGCCGAGATGATCGTCGATCCCCGGACCGTCCGCGCCGAAGTTCAGGAAGACGAACCCCGCCCATTCGGCGAGCCGGAGGGGACTCAGACCGAAACGGGCCGGATCGAAATTCTTCGTCTTCTCCATCCCGGCCGCGGCGAGCAGCCTGCCGTCGAGGCCGTAACTCCAGCCGTGATAGGGGCAGGAGATCGCTTTCGCGGTACCGTGTTCCGAAACGAGCCGCGAGCCCCGGTGTCTGCAAACGTTGGAGAAGGCCCGGAGCCCGCCGTTATCGTCGCGGAGCACGATCGCGGGAACGCCGGCAAGATCTATCGCCCGGTAATCGCCCGGTCCGGGAATCTCGTCCGCGCGGCAGACCAGGTTCCAGTGAACGCGAAAGATGCGCTCCATCTCGCGCGCGAAGAAGGCGGGATCGGTGTAACCCGCGGGCGGCAGCGTCTCGGCTTCGAGGAGGGGCAGGCGGACCCTCTCGTAAAGCGCCGGATCGAACAGGTGCGTCAATGGATTGCGGCGAGCGCCGGATCGTCGGCGTCGAAGACGGGGAGGGAGAGACCCAGCTTGCCCTCGACAACCGCGCGGGCCCGGCCGACATAGTCCTCGCGCATCGCCTCGTTGGTCCGCTTCTTGATGCCCCATTTGCGGTAGAGCGCGTTGTTGCGCGAGCCCGAGCGGCCGAAAAACGGAGGGAACAGAGGAAAGATCCGATCGACGTGTTGCTGGATCAGCGCCTTGCCCTCGCCGGTCTGGCAGATGTCGGTGCAGAAATTCTCTCCGAACTCGGCGTGGAAGTGTTCTTCCGGCATCGTCATCCTGGCAAGCCTTCGTACGGGATGGAAAGAACACTGTACAAGGTCTTCGACCTGAAGGATTTCCGCCAGATCGCCCAACATTTTGATGACGCAGAACTCCTCCCAGGTCTTGAGGTCGAAGTTCATCACGGAGAGCGGGCTTTTCTCGGTCTTCTCCGGGAGCATACGTTCTTCCGGAATCCCCATCTCCCGGCCCAACTCGAAGAAGCGGTAGTGGTGGCCGTACTCTTCCATCACGATCCGACAGGTGAGCCACTTGGCGTAGGGCGTGGGGGCGAGCGCGATCGCCGGCTCATCGTAGACGCGCGAGCCGTAGAGCTCATTGATCGCGTGGCTGATCACGATCTTGCGGCAGCACTCCCGGTATTCCTCGGGCGCGCTGCGATAGGCCTCCACGCTCTCGATCTGGGGGAAATCGCTCATGCCGTTCCTCGGCCTGACCCGTCGCTTTCTTTCTCGGCCTCAGTATAGAACGGGTCCGCGTGGCAGTCCCTGCGCGCGAGGCCGAGCGAGAGCAGGCTTTCTGTACAGCTCTCCACCATCGCGGGAGGGCCGGCGAGGTAGGCCTTGAACCCGTCGAGATCGTCGAAATCCGCGGTGAGCGCGTCCACGAGCCACCCGGTGCGGCGGGGGGTCGGCGCATCCGGCTCGGAAAGCACCGTAACGATGTGCAAATTGGGATGACGGGTCGCAAGGGCGGCGAAATGGTCTTCCAGATAGACGTCGCGCTCCGCCCGGGCGCCGTAATAGAGGAACATGTCCTGCCCGGCACCGCCGGCGAGCGCACTCTCGGCAATTGACTTGATCGGAGCGAGGCCCGAACCGCCCGCGACCAGCAGGATCGGTCCGCGATGGCCTTTCCGGTAGTGGGCGGTTCCCATTGGACCGTTGACCGAGACCCGGTCTCCGATCCTGAGCGAACCGAGGACGTAGCGGGTCACCTGGCCGCCGGCGACGAGGCGGATATGGAATTCCAGCCGCGCGGCGCCGGGCGCCGAGGCCATGGAAAAATCGCGCGGTGGAAGATCCTCGAAGGCGAGCGCCGCGTACTGCCCGGCGGTGAAGTCGAACGGCCCTCCGCTCTCTATTTCAAGCGAGAGGATGCGGATGTCGTGGGTCGCACGGTCGATTCCGGCGACCCGGCAATCGAGACGTCGGCTTGCATGCACCGCCTCCTCGTCCGCCTCGACGGGTTGGACGGTGCAGTCCGACCAGGGAACGGAGCGGCAGGCGAGGATCAGGTCGCGGCCGCGTTCTTCTTCGGTGAGGGCGAACGGAGAGTAAGGCGACATTTCGACTTCGCCCAAGATCAGATGCGACTTGCACCCGCCGCAGTTGCCCGAACGGCAGCCGTGCGGATAGTCGATCCCTTCGCTCAACGCGGTCTCCAGGATCGTTCGCCCCGCCGGCACATCGATCCCCGTCCAGCGTTCCCCGCCGGGCTTGTTCAGGCTGACGCGATGCTTCATTCCTCCTATATCGAGCCCGGCGCCGGCAATGTCCACCGGCCGGGCAGGGGGCACACGGCACCATGGTGATCGGCGAAATCCTTTCCGATGCGGCGCGCGTCCCAGACAAGGCGGCGATCCGGATGGGCGGGTTCGAGCGGAGCTTCGTGGCGCTCGATCGCGCCGCCAACCGGGTCGGAAACGCCTTGTGCCGCGCCGGCTACGGGAAGGGACACAATGTCGCGATCCTGTCCCCCAACCGGCCGGAATACGCCGAAATCCATTTCGGCGCGGCCCGCTCCGGCGCGGTGCTTGCACATCTGTCCACGCGGGTTTCGGACGGAGAGATAGAGCGGATCGTCGCGGCCGCCGATATCGAACTGTTGCTCGTCGACGCGAGCCTCGCGAGAGACGTGGCGGATTTGCCGGCAAGCGCCCCGAGGCTGCAACGCATCGTCGTCCTCGGCGGCGCCGCGCCGGCGGGGACCGAGCCCTACGAGGACTTCCTTTCCCGCGCCTCCGACGAGCCGCCTCCGGTCGCTGTTGCGCCGCGCGATCCCTGCCTCATCAACTTCACCGGGGGCACCACGGGTCTTCCGAAAGGTGTCGTGGCGAGCCACGAATCCCGGACGATCGGGTCGGTACGCGCGCGGCGCGAATTCGGGCTACGGGAAGACGACGTGTTCTGCTGTTCGACTCCGATGTTCCATATCGCCGGCCTGCTGGTCTGGTTCCAGACCGGCATCCTCAACGGCAACACGCAGGTGCTGATGCAGGGCTGGGATGCGGAAGAGTTCATGAGGCTGGTGGAAGACGAAGGCGTGACGGCGGCCTTCCTGGTCCCGAACCAGATCAATGCGGTGATCGGCCACCCGCGTTTCTCCGCGGAACGCCTCAAAGGGTGGCGGTATTGCAATTTCGGCGGGGCGCCGATGCCGAACGCGCTCGCGGAACGGGCGATGGATGCGTTGCCCCACCTCGAATGGGTGGAGCAGTACGGTCAGTCGGAAACCGGGAATCTGACCGTCCGACCCGCTCGGTTCGCGCGTTCCAAGATGGGGAGCGCCGGGCGCGCGTTCAGCGATGTGGAAATCGCGATCTTCGACACCGGGAACCGGCCGCTTCCGCCGGGTGAAATCGGAGAGGTGGTCACCCGGGGAATTCACCGGATGCTCGGCTATTACAAGGACGCGGAAGCCACCGCCGAAATCCTCGCTTCCGACGGCTGGATTCGCACCGGCGACGTGGGGTATCTCGACAAGGACGGATTCCTGTTCCTCGTCGACCGGTCGAAGGACATGATCGTCTCGGGCGGCGAGAACATCTATCCCAGCGAGATCGAGGATGTCCTCAGCCAGCATCCGGCGGTCAACGAATGCGCCGTGTTCGGCATTCCAGACGACCGCTGGGGCGAGGTACCCGCGGCCCATGTCGTGCTCGAAGCCGATATCCGGACCGAGGAGGAGACCCTGATCGCGTTCGTCGCGGACCGGATCGCCCGCCACAAGCGGCCGCGCCATATCCGCTTCGTCAACTCGATGCCCAGGACTCCCGTCGGAAAGATCCAGAAGAACCTTATCCGCATGACCTATTGGAAGACGCGGGAACGAGCCATCTGAACGCCGGAACCGGAGGATAACGATGAACGGAACCAGTTTTTCGCTAGCGACTTTTTCGGGCGGACCCGCCGGGTCGTTCGCCGCGATCGTCCTCGGAGAGCGCGCCTTCTCGGTCGCGGGCGTCTACCCGTCATACAGGGACGGCGCGCGTGGCAAGGCCGGTCCCCTCACCGCGACAGGCGACATTCAGGACATGCTCGAAGGCTGGGACCACAATTTCCCGGTTCTTCAGGAGATCGTCGCCTTTATCGAGGACGAAGGGGCGGACAGCGACCGCTTCGCCGACGTTTCCGCTCCCATGGAGGGCTTGCGCGCGCTTCCGCCCGTCCAGCGACCGGGCAAGATCCTGAACGCGGCGCAGAATTTCCAGGAACATGTGGACGAGATGATCCGCGCCGGTAATACGCCCGGAGACGGTCCGAAATTTACCGGCGACCGGTCAACTTCGATGCCATACCTGTTCCTGAAGGCGTCTACTGTGCTCGCCGGCGCCAATGACGACATCGCCATCCCGCGCGGCATGGAGAGAATCGACTGGGAAGCCGAGATCGCCTGCGCGATCTGGAAGGGCGGCAAGCGGATCGCGGCCGACAGGGCCCTCGATCATATTGCCGGATGGATGACGACCAACGACGTCTCGTGCCGCGACCTCAACATGCGCCCCGACCGCCCGGCGCTGAAGTCGGACTGGTACGGCGGCAAGAGCCATGAGAACTTCGCGCCGATGGGCCCGGTGATGGTTCCGAAGGCCTTCGTCAGCGACCACATGAACCTGTTCATCCGGCTCACGCTCAACGGCGAGGTCAAACAGGACGGCAACACCTCGCAGTTCATCTATACGCCCGAGGAGCAGATCGAGTTCGCCTCAAACGTCTCGGGCGTGGATGTTGGCGATATCTTCGTTTGCGGCACCTGCGGCGGTGTCGGCATGGGAACCGGCACCTTCCTCAAGGTCGGCGACACGATGGAAACCGAGGTCGAGGGCCTCGGGAAGATGACCAACCGCCTTGTGGAGGATGCCGACTGAGCGGTCTGGAGCGCGCCCGAACGCGCGTTAGCTGAACGCCTTGAAGGTGATCAGGGTAAACGTGTCCTTGACCCCGGGCAGGAGTTGCAGCCTTTCGGTCACGAAATGGCCGATATCCTGGTCGTCCGCCAGGTAGAACTTCATCAACAGGTCGAACTGGCCCGAAATCGAATGAATTTCCGAGGCCTGTTCGATCTGTTCGATCGCGTCGGCCGCGACCTTGTAGGCCTGGCCCAGCTCGCACTTGACCATGACGAAGATGGTCTGCATCAGCCCGCCTCGCCGCTCCGGGAGGGTCTCAGCAGGAAGGCGGGGACGTGGTTGCCCATGCCGACCACCGACTCGACGGCGGGCGTCTTGTCCTTCGCATTCGCCGGCTTGCGCCGCTGGCGTCTCGGCCGCGCGGGTTCGGCCTCCCCGACCGGGGCAGGTTTCGCTTCGGACTTCGTGGCGGTCTTGGCTTTCGAGGAGCGGCGTCTCCGACCCCGCTTGTCCGCCGGTTCGGCGAGTTCGCCGCCTTCGAGACCCTCGACCTCGAACCCGGGGATTTCCTTGCCGAGCATCCGCGCGACGGCCGCCACCGCATCCGTATCGTCCGGCGTGGCAATGGTAAACGCGCGGCCTTCCTTTCCGGCCCGTCCGGTGCGGCCGATCCGGTGGATATAGTCTTCCGGGTTGTAGGGAACGTCGAAATTGAAGACGTGGGACAGGTCGACGATGTCGAGCCCCCGCGCGGCGACGTCGCTCGCGACCAGGATCCGTACTTCGTTCTTGCGGAATGCCTCAAGAGTCTCCAGCCGGACGGGCTGAGGCATGTCTCCGTGGAGTGCCGCCGCCGCGAATCCGTGCTTCTTGAGCGAGCGGTACAGGATGTCGACGTCGCGTTTGCGGTTGCAGAAAACGAGCGCGTTCTGAACGTCTTCGCTCCGGATGATGCTGCGCAAAGCCGCCCGTTTGTCCTGACTCCCGACCACGCTGAGATGCTGCACCACCGTCTCCGCCGGGCTCGCCGGCGGGGTCACGTGAATTTCCTTCGGATTCATCAGGAAGGCATCGGCGAGGCGCCGGATTTCCGCCGGCATGGTGGCGGAAAAGAACAGGGTCTGGCGGATCTTCGGCAATTGGCCGACGATCTTCTCGACATCGGGAATGAAGCCCATGTCGAGCATCCTGTCCGCTTCGTCGATCACCAGAACCTTGATGTCGTTCAACAGGATACGGCCGCTCTCCAGATGATCGATCAGACGCCCGGGCGTCGCGATCAGAACGTCGACGCCGCGATCCAGCTTGTTCGACTGGTCGTCCATCGAGACGCCGCCGATCAGGAGCGCCTGGGAGAGCTTGTGGAACTTGCCGTAGTCGTCGAAATTTTCCGCGATCTGCATCGCGAGTTCGCGCGTCGGCGTCAGGATCAGCGAGCGCGGCATCCGCGCGCGGGCCCGCCCCGAAGACA
>JAJDVM010000194.1 GCA_022826125.1 Defluviicoccus sp. | reverse complement strand
TAGGTCGGCCTGTTCCTTGTGGCCCCAGAATTTCTCGATGGCGCAGAGCCGCGAGCAGTAATCGCCGATCGCGACGCTCGCCTCCTCGGTGCAGCTCTGATAGGTGACCGTCTTGAGGAACTTGCCGACCCAGAGCCCGCCGGTGTAGCGCGCCGCGCCCCTGGTCGGCAGGGTGTGGTTGGTGCCGATCACCTTGTCGCCGTAGGAGACGTTGGTCTCGGGGCCGAGGAACATCGAGCCGTAATTGCGCATCCGCTCGAGGAACCAGCGCGGCTCGCGGGTCAGGATCTCGACATGCTCGCAGGCCACCTTGTCCGCCTCGGCCAGCGCCTCCTCGTCCGAATCGACCAGGATGATCCGGCCGTAGTCGCGCCACGCGGCGCCGGCGACCTCCGCCGTCGGAAGGATGGCGAGCTGGCGTTCGATCTCCGCCGGGACCGCTTCGGCGAGCGCCGCCGAGGTGGCGATCAGCGTCGCCGGCGAGGTGGGCCCGTGCTCCGCCTGGCCGAGCAGGTCGGTGGCGATCATTTCCGCGTCCGCCGTCTCGTCCGCGACCACCAGGATCTCGGTCGGCCCGGCGAAGAGGTCGATCCCGACCCGGCCGTAGAGCTGCCGCTTGGCCTCCGCGACGTAGGCGTTGCCGGGCCCGACCAGCATGTCGACCGGCGCGATGCTCTCCGTCCCGAGCCCCATCGCGCCGACCGCCTGGACCCCGCCCAGGATGTAGATCTCGTCCGCGCCGGCGAGCGCCATCGCGGCCACGGTCTCCGGGTGCGGCGCGCCGTCGGTGGGCGGTGTGCAGGCGGCGATGCGCTCGACGCCCGCCACCTTGGCGGTGATCACGCTCATATGGGCCGAGGCGACCATCGGGTAGCGCCCGCCCGGCACGTAGCAGCCGACGCTGCCGACCGGGATGTTGCGGTGGCCGAGGACCACGCCCGGGATCGTCTCCACCTCCACGTCCGCCATCGAGTCGCGCTGGACCCGGGCGAAATTGCGGATCTGGGTCTGGGCGAACTCGATGTCCTCCCTGACATCGGCGGGCACCGCCGCGATCAGCGCATCGATCTCGTCCGACGTCAGGCGGAAGCTCTCCGGAGACCAGCGGTCGAACTTCTCCGACAGCGCGCGGACCGCCTCGTCGCCGCGGCTCTCGATATCGGCGAGGATGTCCTCGACCGTGCGGCGGACCGCGTCGTCCTCGGCGCGCTTGTCCTCGGCGCTCCTCGCCTCTTTCAGGACCCTGGCCATCGGGTTACTTGATCGCCATCGGGTTGAGCGGGGAGCCGACCGCCTTGGTGATCGGCAGCGGCGGCGCGCAGAAGAAGAACTCGTACACCCCGTCCCGGGCGCAGTCGTCGGCGAGGTCCTTGAGGTAGAAGATCTCGCCCATGGTGATGCCGATCATCGGGATGACCACCCAGTGCCAGGGCTGCTGCGCCTCCGTGGTCTCGTTGGGGCGGACCTCGCAGCCCCAGGTGTCGGTGCAGATCGCGGCGATCTCCCGCTGATGGATCCAGTCCGCGGTCTCGAAGGCGAGGCCCGGCGCGTCGCCGCCGGCGTAGCCGCCCCATTCGCCGATGCCGAGGCGCTGCTCCATCTGTCCGGTGCGCACGATCACGAAATCGCCGCGCCGGATCTCCACGCCCTGGGCCTCGGCCGTCTCGTCAAGGTCCCGGTTGGTGATCGCGGTGCCGTCCTCGAAGAAATCGACCCCGCAATGGCGGGCGACGTCGAGCAGCACGCCGCGCCCGGCCATCTTGTCCTTGACCTTCTCGATGCCGTTCTTCTGGGCGCCGTCGGAATCGACCAGCCGCGCGTCGTAGCCGTTCCACATCTTGTCGTCGTAGAAGATGTGGCCGAGCGCGTCCCACTGGGTGCCGCACTGGAGCGGGAGCGAGACCATGTCGTCGGCGTAGCGGATCCCGCCCTCGTCCTGGGTACCGGAGATCGCGTCGGTTCCGGTCGCCAGCATGGTGTGGATCGGGTTGAAGCGGTTGCCCCAGAGACCCTTCTGCGGCCCGTTCCGGTCGAAGTTGAGCGCGAGCGAGAAGGTGCGCCCCGTGCGGATCAGCCCGGCCGCGGCGACGACCGTCTCCGGCGTGATGTAGTTCAGCGTGCCGATCTCGTCGTCCGGCCCCCACTTGCCCCAGTTCTTGCAACGCTCCGCGGTCTCGCGGAGGATCGCCATGTCGAGCTTGCCCTCGCTGTATCGTCGCGGCATCCGAGCCCCCCTTGGTGATGGCGGCACGATTAGGTTCGAGGGCAATAGCCGAGTCAACACTCGCGAAGGGGACGAGGATGACGGAAGCGCTGAAAACGCCGTCGATGCGGCTCGACGGGCTGACGGCCGCGGTGACCGGGGCGGGGCGCGGGATCGGGCGGGCCGCGGCGCTGGCGCTCGCCCAGGCGGGCGCCCATGTCGTCCCGATCAGCCGCACCCCGGCCGACCTGGACGAGGTCGCCGCCCTGATCCGCGGAGACGGCGGCAGCGCCGAGCCCCTGGTCTGCGACGTCACCGACACGCCGGCCGTCTCGTCGGCCATCGCCGGCCTCGAACGCCTCGACATCCTGGTCAACAACGCCGGCTGCAACATCCCCGAGCCCTATCTCGACGTGACCGAGGAGCATTACGACACGATCATGAACCTCAACCTGAAGGCGGTCTTCATGGTCGGCCAGGCCGCCGCGCGGAAGATGGTCGAGGGCGGGGAGGGCGGGGCGATCGTCAACATCTCGTCCCAGCTCGGCCATGTCGGCGCCCCCAACCGGACCGTCTACGCGTCGTCGAAACACGCGGTCGAAGGGCTCACCAGGTCGATGGCGCTCGACCTCGCGCAATACCGCATCAGGGTCAATTCGATCGGGCCGACCTTCATCCTGACGCCGATGACGGCACCGTTCTTCGAGAACAAGGATTTCTACGACGACACGATCTCGCGCATCCCGCTCGGCCGGCTCGGCAACCTCGAGGACGTGATGGGCGCCGTGGTGTTCCTCGCCTCGCCGGCGGCGGCGCTGATCACCGGCAGCGCGCTGGTGGTGGACGGAGGCTGGAACGCGTGGTAAGCCCGCTAAACCCGCGGCGCACGCGGGTAGTGTTCGCAGAAGGAGCCGACGCATGAACAGGCGACTGACCGCGATCGTCGAACGAGAGGGCGACGGATATGTCGCGCTCTGCCCGGAGGTGGATGTCGCGAGCCAGGGGGACACCGTGGCAGAGGCGCGCGACAACCTGGCGGAAGCGCTGACCCTGTTCTTCGAAACGGCGAGCGCCGCGGAAGTCGACCGGCGGCTGCGCGGAGAAGTCTACGTAACCCACGTCGACGTGGCGGTTGCCTAAGCTGCGAGTCCTTTCAGGCCGTGAAGTCTGCCGGATACTCGCGTCCCATGGTTTCGTCGAGGCGAGACGGCGCGGCAGCCATGTCGTAATGCAGAAGACTGCCGGGGACGGCACGGTTACCGTCCCGGTTCCCGACCACCGGGAATTGCGCATCGGTACGTTGCTCTCCATCGTCCGCCAATCCAGTGTACCGCGTTCGGCGTTCGAGTAGTCAGTGTTCGCGGCTGCCCGACAATCTTCTGGCAAGAAATTCCTTCACCAGACCTCGCGTCATTTCTCCGCTCCGCCGCCCCTCCGGGCCGGCTCCGATCGAAATGACGGAAGACCGGAAACGGCGGAGCGATACCGCGATTCGATCTGGCACGGGCGGGCGCCGGCGTATAGGTTGCCGGCACGCGCAATGCGTCCGTAACAGGGAGAAATCGGAACATGTCACTGGGTAAAGGTGTGAAACCGCTCGCGTTCGGCGTCGCCGCGCTCGGGCTTGCCGCGGCGCTGCCGGCTTCGGTCGACGCCAAGAACTTCACGCTGAGGATCGGCGCCGGCCAGGCGATGAAGCCGCTCGAGCCGATCTTCATGGCGAACAAGCATTTCGTGCCGACGGTCAAGGCGCGGGTCGAGAAGGAGACCGGCCACAAGATCCGCTTCATCGAGGCCTATGGCGGAACCGTGGCGGGGCCGTTCGACGTGCTCGAATCGGTCGAGAAAGGGCTGTTCGACATCGGCCTCTGGTGCGCCTGCTTCGAGCCCACCAAGGGCGTGCATCTCGCGTTCCACTATTTCGTGCCGTTCGTGACCGACGATCCGGTGCTGCAGGACAAGATCACGCGGAAGACCTACAAGCAGTTCCCGGCGTGGACCGGCTCGCTCGAGAAATATAACCAGAAGTGGCTCGGCGCCGGCACGTTCTCGTCCTACGGGCTCGGCACCAAGTTCAAGTGGTCCAAGATGTCCGACCTCAAGGGCCACAAGATCGCGGGCGCCGGCCCCAACCTGCCGTGGCTCAAGCTGTCCGGCGCGACCGCGGTCCAGACCAGCCTGAACGAGGCCTACAACTCGCTCCAGTCGGGCGTCTACGAGGGGCTGGTGATCTTCCCGACCGCCTGGCTCGGCTTCAAGCTCAACGAGCCCGCGAAGGTCTTCACCGTGGTCGGCTGGGGCTCGACATCGCTCTACCAGATGACGATGAACCTCAACAGCTACAACAAGCTGCCCGCCGAGGTGCGCAAGATCATCGACGAGGAGTCGGAGGTCTGGATGGACAAGTCGGCCGAGGAATCCTCGCGGAGGTTCGACGCCTCGCTCAAGAAGCTCAAGGAGACCGGCAGCACGATCCAGTATTTGCCGTTCGAGGAGCGCGCCAAGATGGCCGCGGCGCTCGGCGACTGGCCGAAGCAGAACGCCAAGAAGTTCGACGGCCAGGGCCTGCCCGGCACCGCGCTGATGAAGGCGTATCTCGCGAACGCCGAAGCCGCCGGCATCAAGCTGCCGCACAAATACGACCTCGACTAGGGCGGCTTACCGCGTAGTCCGGCCGTCCCCGCCCGCGCGGCGGGGACGGCCGCCGCCGCACGCAACGAAACCCGGGAGCGCAGCATGATCAGGGCAGCCGTCGTCGGCCTCGGATGGTGGGGCCAGCGGATCTGGACGTCGCTCCAGGGAAGCGAGCGGATCGAAATCGTCCGGGGCATGGATGTGACCTTCGACCACCTGGGAGAATTCTCGGAGCGATCGGGGCTTTCGCTCACCGATAGCTACGATGAAGTGCTGCGGGATTCTTCCGTCGACGCGGTGATCCTCACCACCCCGCACGGGCTGCACGAGGAGCAGGTGATCGCCGCCGCCGAGGCGGGCAAGAAGATCTTCTGCGAGAAGCCGCTGGCGCTCGACGGCGCCTCGGCGCGGCGCATGATGGAGGCCTGCACCGCCCGCGGCATCCTGCTCGGCATCGGTCACGAACGGCGCTACGAGCCGGCGATGATCGAGGTCAAGCGGATGGTCGACGAGGGCGAGATCGGCACGCTGCGCCATCTCGAGGTCAACTGGTCCTACGCCCTGATGGCCTCGGCGCAGATACCGGCCTGGCGTCAGGACCCGGCGCAGGCGCCGGCCGGGCTGATGACCGCGGTCGGCGTCCACATCACCGACTATTTGCAGAGCATCGCCGGGCCCGTGGCCGCGCTCGACGCGACGCTCACGCGGCACCGCGAGGACCGGCCCTCGGACGCGACGCTCGCGGTCCGGTTCGAGTTCGCCTCGGGCGCGACGGGCTATATGTGCAATATCGGACCCACGCCCTACTACCAGCGGATCACGCTGTTCGGCGACGAGGGCTGGGTCGAGCACCGCGAGACCGCCCACATCCAGGACCCCGACCCGGCGCTGGTCGCCTGGCGGGGGCTCGACGAGGAGATCTGGTCCCGGACCTTCGACCCGATCGACCAGGTGCGCGCCAATCTGGAAGCCTGGGCGGCCGCGGTCGAGGACGGCGCGGAGTACAAGTTCACCGACGCGCAGAAGGTCCACAATGTCGAGATCCTCGAGGCGATCGTGAAATCGACCGAGTCCGGGCGGACCGAGACGGTCGGGTAGGGCGGCCCTTCGATACGGCCCTCACCGGGTCAGGAAGGTCGCCGTCACCGGCCAGATCCAGATCACCACCATGACGATCAGCATGAGGATCCAGTAGGGGATCGAGCCGCCGAAGATCTCCTTCAGCGTGACCGACGGGTCGGGCACCGCGCCCTTCACGGTATAGACCAGCAACCCGAAGGGCGGGGTCAGCAGCCCCGCCTCGATCGCGAGGATGCCGAAGATCGCGAACGCGTATGTGTTCCAGCCCGCGGCCTCGGCGAGCGGCCAGAAGATCGGCACAGTCAGCAGGATGATCGAGATCGAATCGATCAGCGTTCCCATGGCGAGCCAGATCAGGATCATCAGCACGGTGACGCCGAACGGGCCGAGCCCCATGCCGTCGATGGTGTCCTGGATCACCCCGATGATGCCGCCGAGCGCGAGGAACTTGGCGTACATCGACGCGGTCATCAGGAGGAACAGGATGGGCGCGATGGTCTTCCCCGAATCGATGATCGCCTCGCGGTAGTCGCGCCAGGCGAGCTTCTTCATCGCGGAGAACGCCAGCGCCCCGCCGCAGCCGACGGCGGCCGATTCCGAAGGCGTGAAGAGCCCGGCGAACAGCCCCCCGAGCACGAGCAGGATCAGGACGACGACGCCGCACCCGCTGACGACCTCGGACAGGCTGGGCGGTTCTTCCGCCAGCTCCGCCATGCTCGGCGCGGCCTCGGGTCTGAGCTTCGCGTAGCCCGCGCAGTAAAGCCCCATCAGCGCGGCCAGGATCAGCCCGGGGATGAACCCGGCGAGGAACAGCTTGCCGATCGACTCCTCGATCACGATGCCCCAGACGATCAGCAGCACGCTCGGCGGGATCAGCATGCCGAGGCTCGACGACCCCGCGATCGCGCCGAGCGCGTAGGTCCGGTTGTAGCCGAAGCGCCGCATTTCCGGATACGAGATGCGCGAGAACGCCATGGCCGAGGCGATGCTGACGCCGGTGACGGCCGAGAAGACGGCGTTGCCGAACACGGTGGCGACCGCGAGCCTCCCCGGCAGCGCGCGCAGGAAATAGTTGCAGATCTTGTAGAGGTCCCGCGCCATGCCGGATCTCGACATGAACTCGCCCATCAGCACGAACAGCGGGATCGCCGCGAAGACCGAGTTGCGGAGCACCGCGTAGGCCGCCTGGTTGGCGAGCTCCATGGCGATGCTGAGGTCGTCGAACAGCAGGAAGGTGCCGCCGAGCGACACCATCCCGAGCACGATGCCGATATGGAGACCGGCGACGACCAGGCCGATCAGCGCGACCAGGATGATTACGAGGACGACATCCGGTTCCAAAAGCCTCTCCCCGGACCGCGCGCTAGGCGCGTTCCGCTTCCGCCTTGCCGGCCAGGGCGACGTAGAACAGCTGCAGATAGATCAGCGCGCAGATCGCGCTGAACAGGATGATCAGCGTGCGCACCGGGTAGATCGGCACCTCGAAAGCGCCCGCGCCCTCGATCTCCTGGAGCTCCCAGCTCACGATCATCGCGTCCCAGCCGCCGAAGATGATCGCGAGGAACAGCGCGACCCCGAGCAGGTAGGACAGGCAATCGATGACCCGCCGCGGGATCCTCGAGACCGCGTAGTAGACGATGGTGGTGCGCAGCATCGCGCCGCGCTTGATGGTGGACGGCAGCTCAAGGAACAGGATGCCGACGATCGAGTTGCCGACGATCTCGTGCGTGCCGAGGAACGGCTTGTCGAACAGCTCGCGGCCGAGGATGTCGTAGAGGAAGATCGCGGCCAGCAGCAGGATCCAGAACGCCGAGATCGTGCTCAGCGTCTCCGTCGCCCGGGTGACGAAGTCCTGCCTGCCCGGCGCCGCCGCCATGTCCGGATCGCTCGTCATTGCGCGGGACACACTAGAGGGATGCGTTCACCCGCACAAATTTCTTCCCCCGCGGGCCGCCCTCGCGCCATGATAGGGGAAACCGGAGACGACGAACGGAGGAGGGAGATGGCGAATTCGATCTACACGCCGAGCAGGGAGGAGTTCGAGAGCCGCATCGGCAGGTTCGAGGACCTCAAGCCGATGTCGACCGCCGGCGACATCGGCTGGGTCGGGCAGGACGCGATGGACATCATCTTCGCCCGCAAGCTGATGCCGGTGATCCTCGACGACGACACCAAGAACCCGTTCGGCAACGACGCGCCGATCTTCGGCGCCGCCGGCTCGACCATGTTCGTCTCGATCATGCCGCCGGGGCAGGGCCCGTGCCTGCACTCGCACAACACCACCTTCGAGACCTTCATGGTCCTCCAGGGCGAGATCGAATATTACGTCGGCGAGCCGGTGGAGCACCGGGCGCGGCTCGGCAAGTGGGACACGTTCTCCTGCCCGCCCGGCGTCTATCGCGGGTTCCACAATGTCGGCGACATCGACGCGGTGCAGCTCACCGTGATCACCGGGCTCGGCGAGGACCGGGACGACGTCTCGATGCCCGATTCCATCGCGCGCCAGATCGAGGACGCCCACGGCGACAGGGTGCTAGAGGCGATCCAGGGCGTGTTCCACTTCGATCCCCCGGCGGCCCGGCCATGACCGAAGACCGCTGGATTCTCGACCGCCCCAACTCCTATATCGGCCGCAGCGTGCCGCGGCCCGACGCGCGGCGCCTGACGCACGGGCGGGGCACCTTCGTCGACG
>JAJDVM010000059.1 GCA_022826125.1 Defluviicoccus sp. | reverse complement strand
GGCGCCCGCGCGCCGCCCCCCCCCCCCCCCCCCCCCCCCCCCCCCCCCCCCCCCCCCCCCCCCCCCCCCCCCCCCCCCCGCGACCCGACCGTGACGGGTAGGAAGTTACCATCCCCCCATTCCTGCTGGCGTCGCGCGCCGGGCTCGGCTAATACGGGCGGGCGCCGGAACCCCGCGGGACAGGCGGGCCGGCGAGGGGGGACTCCGGGAAGGAAGACGATATGAGCGAACTCTGGCGGCTCACGGCGGCCGAGGCCGGGCGCGGCATCGCGGCCGGCGAGATCACCTCGGAGGCGCTGGTGCGCTCCTGCCTGGAGCGGATCGGGGATCGCGACCCCGAGGTCGAGGCCTGGGCGCATCTCGATCCCGACTACGCGATCCGGGGCGCGCGCGAGGCCGATTCCTCGCCCTCCGGGGGCCCGCTGCACGGCGTGCCGTTCGCGGTGAAGGACGTGATCGACTCGAGCGAATTGCCGACCGAGTACGGCGCGCCCGCGATCCACGGCGGCCACCGGCCGGAGCGCGACGCGGCCTGCGTCGCGGCGATGCGCCGCGCCGGCGCGGTGCTGATGGGCAAGACCGTCTCCACCGAGTTCGCCACCTTCCAGCCCGGCAAGACGCGGAACCCGCACAACCCGGGCCACACGCCGGGCGGCTCGTCGAGCGGTTCGGCGGCGGCGGTCGGCGCCTCGATGGTGCCGATCGCCTTCGGCAACCAGACCGCCGGGTCGCTGATCCGGCCCGCCGCGTTCTGCGGCGTCGTCGGGCTCAAGCCGACGCACGGCACGGTCGACCTGACCGGCATCCTGCCGCTCGAGCCCAGCTTCGACACGCTGGGCTACATGGCGCGGTCGGTCGACGATGTGGGGCTGTTCTACGACATCGTGCGCGGCGCCGCGCCGGCGGCGCCCGCCGACGGGCCGGGCCGCGCGCCGAGGGTCGGGCTGTGCCGCACCCATCACTGGAAGAAGGCCGACGCGGTGTGCCGCGAGGCGGTCGAGCGCGCGGCCGCCAGGTTCTCCGATCTCGGCGCCGAGGTGGCCGAAATCGACCTGCCCGACGACTTCGCGGCGATCCCCGACAGCCACCGGGTGATCCTCAACGCCGGTCTCACCCAGAGCCTCGCGCGGCAATACGCCGATAGCCGCGACCGGCTGAGCGAGCGGCTGCGCGGCATGATCGAGGAGGGGCTCGGCTACGACGAGGCGACGCTGGAGGCGGCGCGGACCCACGCCAGGGCGTGCCGCGCGGCGGCCGGGGACGCGTTCGGGGAGTGCGACGTGCTGCTCACCCCGAGCGCGCCGGGCGAGGCGCCGGAAGGGCTCGGCATGACCGGCGATCCGATCTTCCAGACGACGTGGACGCTGCTCCACCTGCCCTGCGTCACGCTCCCCTTCGCGACCGGCCCGCGCGGGCTCCCGATCGGGGTGCAGCTGATCGGCAGCCGCGGCGAGGACTCCGCCGTGCTCGCCGTCGCCAAGTGGTTCCACGGCCGGATGTGAGCGGCGAGCCGCCCGCCCCGCCGGCGGGAGGAGCCGCGCAGGCGACCGGCCGCGCCGCGCGGCTGGTCGCGCCGCTGCTCATCGGGATCGCCGTCCTCGCCGTCTGGGAGGGCGCGGTGCGCGCCTGGGAGGTGAAGCACTACGTCCTGCCGGGGCCGGTGCTGATCCTGGAGACGCTGGCGAAGGACTGGCAGACCCTGCTGCCCTCGCTCCTCCACACGATGAAGACGGCGCTGGGCGCGTTCCTGCTGGCCGCGCTCGGCGGGCTCGGCATCGCCATCCTGTTCGCGCGGTCGCGCTGGCTGGAGGCGAGCCTGTTCCCCTACGCGGTGATCGTCCAGGTGACCCCGGTGGTCTCGATCGCGCCGCTGATCATCGTCTGGGTCGAGAATATCGAGATCGCGCTGCTGGTCTGCGCCTGGATCGTCGCCTTCTTCCCGGTGGTCGCCAATACCACGCTCGGGCTCAAGAGCGCCGATCACAATCTGCGCAACCTGTTCGAGCTCTACGGCGCGAGCCGGCGCCAGGTGCTGTGGCGGCTCCGCCTGCCGAGCGCGCTGCCCTATTACCTGTCCTCGCTCCGCATCGCCGGCGGGCTGGCGCTGATCGGCGCGGTGGTGGCGGAGTTCGTGGCCGGCACCGGCGGGACGGCGTCGGGGCTCGCCTGGCGGATCCTCGAATCCGGCTACCGGCTCAACATCCCGCGCATGTTCGCCGCGCTTCTGCTGATCTCGCTCGCCGGCATCGCCATCTTCGCCGCCCTCGGCTGGCTGCAGCACGCGATCCTGCGGCGCTGGCACGAAAGCGCGGCGGTCAGGGAGAATTAGGGGCCGGCTGCCCGGCGGCCGGGGCGTCCGGATCCCACCGGCGGAGGAAGCGTCGCTCCGACCCCGAGCATGGTGACGATCTCGCCGCTCACGCCGCACCGCTCCCGGCCAGAAGGTCGCCGAGACGCCCCCGGATCTCGCCGCGAAGCTCCGACAGCTCCCGGGCGAGCGATTGGTGGTCCTTGGCGAGATCGTCCACCTTTTCTTCCAACCGAACGAACTTGTCTTCCAGCCTGTCGAACCTGCCTTCGAGGCGAACGAACTGGCGGAACATGAACAGGGCGAACGACCCGCCCGACGCGAGCAGCGTCGCCCCGACTCCCAGCATGGTGAGGATCTCGTCGCTCACATGCCCAATATAATAGAACGGTATGACATTTGCACTACCGTAAAGAGAATATCCCGTCATGCCGTTCGTTCCGCGGCGGCCTCCGCTATCGCCGGCCGGCGCCGACCCCTCTTCCTTAGCTTCTCCCCTCCCGCTTGCGGGAGGGGCCGGGGGAGAGTGGCGGGAAAATGCTGTAGAATGCCCTCGCCCACGACGGGGAGACGTGAGATGACCGCCGGCGCCATCGACATCGAGCGGGTCGACCATATCGGGATCCGGGTGTCCGACCCCCATCGCGCGCTCGCCTTCTACCGCGCCCTCGGCTTCGAGCTCGAGCGCGAGGTCGAGTTCGACGCGGTGATCATCATCCGCAATCCTCACGGCGTCGAGATCAACCTGGTGGTCAACGCCAACGACGACCATGACGGGCGCAACGTGCTGATGGACGTGGACGGCACCAAATACGCCGGCATCACCCATGTCGCGCTGCGCGTCGCCTCGGTCGCCGACACTGTGGAAGCGCTGAAGACGAACGGCATCGCGATCCGCCAGGGGCCGGTCAGGTTCGGCGACGACGGCAACGTCTCGGTCTTCGTGCGCGACCCCGACCTCAACGTGATCGAGCTGCGCGGCCGCGGCGAGGACATCGACGGCGTGGAGCACTACACGCCCGGCTGAGTCTCCCGGGCCCGCGCCTTGTGAGCCCCCGCCCCATTCGCTAGCGTGCCGCCGGTTCCGACTGGCGAAGGCGAAACATGGCTCAGGATCTCCCTTCTTATCTCGAACGCGTGCGCACCGAACGGCCGGACGAGTTCGTCACCGTTTCCCGCGAGATGGACCCTGGCCACGAGGTGACCGCCTCGGTGGTCAAGATCGAGAAGGAGGCGAAGCGCCGCCCGGTTCTCCTCTTCGAGAACGTCCGGGGCAGCGACTACCCGGTGCTGACCAACCTCCACGCCAGCCGGTCGCGGCTCGCCATGGCGATGAACGCGCCGCCCCGCGGGATGCTGCAGAAGTACCTCAAGGCGATGGAGGAGCCGGTCGCGCCGCGCGAGGTCAATACCGGGCCGTGCAAGGACGTGGTGCTCAAGGGCGCCGACATCGACCTCTCGCGCCTGCCCCAGCTGGAGCACCACCAGGGCGACGGCGGGGCCTACATCACCGCGGCGATCTCGTTCGCCAAGGACCCCGACGGCGAGATGTGGAACTGCGCCTACAACCGGCTGATGATTACGGGGAAGGACACCACCTCGATCCACCTGACGCTCGGCAAGCATCTCTGGGAGTATTACCAGGTCGCCGAATCGCGCGGCGAGGCGCTGCCCGTGGCGTTCGCCATCGGCGTCCACCCCGCGATCGCGCTCGGCTGCCTCGCCATCGGCTCGATCGACGAGGACGAGCGCGGGATCATGGGCGGGCTGCTGGACGAGCCGCTGGAGCTGGTCCGCTGCGAGACCTCCGACGTGTTGGTCCCGGCCCAGGCGGAGATGATCCTGGAGGCCGAGATCCTGCCGCGCGCGCGGATCGCCGAGGGGCCGTTCGGAGAGTTCACCGGCTACAGCCTCGGCGCGCGCGACCGCGAGGTGGTGCAGGTCAACGCCGTCACCCACCGCGAAGGCGCGATGTTCCACGACATCACCGTCGGCCATCTCGACCACATGCTGCTGTCCACGATCCCGATGGAGGCCAACCTCTACCGCGCGGTGCGGGCGATGATCCCCTCGGTCAGGGCGGTGCGCGTGCCGAGCCCGTTCACCTGCTTCGTCTCGATCGAGCAGCGGCTGGAGGGCCAGGCCAAGAACGCGATGATGGCCGTGCTCGGCGCCGACCTCTACATGAAGCGCGTCGTCGTGGTCGACCACGACATCGACGTGTTCGACGAGCGCGAGGTCAACTGGGCGATCGCCACGCGCTGCCAGCCCGACCGCGACATCATGGTGGTCTCGGGCGCGCGCGGCTCCGACCTCGACCCCTCGACCGCCGGGAACGACGGCTTCACCGCCAAGTGGGGCGTCGACGCGACCGCCAAGCCGAGCCTCGATGCCTTCACCCCGCGCCACAGCTTCCCCTCCGAGGTGTGGGACGGCATCGACGTGGAGGCCCTGCTGCCGTAGCCCGCGATGGCCGACCACCTCGCGCAGCTGCTCGAAGCGGAGGCCCGGAAGCGGCCCGGCAAGACCGTGCTGCTGTCGGACGGCGGGGACGTCGACTGGCGGCGCCTAGAAGGCAGGGCGGGGGCGGTGGCAGCCTCCCTGGCGGGCGAGGGGATCGGGCGCGGCAGCCGTGTCGCCCTCGGCCTCGAAGACCCGGCCGAACTGGTGGTCGCTCTGTTCGGCGGGCTCAAGGCCGGCGCCACCGTGCTGCCGCTCAACCCGAGGCTCGCCGCCGGCGAGCGCGAGCGCATCCTCGACGATTTCGCGCCGGACCGGCTGATCGGGACGATCGGCGAGGACGAGACGGACTTCCCCGCCGTAGCGACCGACCCCGGCGATACGGCGATCGTGCTCTACACCTCGGGCAGCACCGGCGATCCCAAGGGCGTGCTCCTGTCGCAGGCCGCGGTCGCCTGGGCGCTCGAATCCTGGCGCGTGCCGGTGATGGACCTCTCCGGGGACGACGTCTCGCTCTCCGCCCTGCCGCTCGCCCATTCGCTCGGCGTCTTCGGCTCGGTGCTCGCCCCGCTGCTCGCCGGCGGGTCGGTCGCGTTCCTCGCGCGGTTCGATCCCGGGGACGCTCTCGCGGCCGTCGAACGCCGCCGTGTCACGGTCTTCCCCGGCGTCGCCACCATGTTCCGGCGCGTCCTCGACAGCCCGAAGCTTGCCGGCGCCGACCTTTCGAGTCTGCGCTATGCGCTCTCCGGCGCGGCGCCGTGCCCGTGGGAGCTCGCGAGCCTGTGGCGCGAGAAGACCGGCACGCGCATCGTGCGCGGCTACGGCATGACCGAGCTGTTCCGGCCGATCTCCTACCGCGCGGCGGAGCCCGCCGACCTGCCCGACGCGATCGGGCGCGCGGTGCCGGGCGTCGAGCTCAAGACCGTCGACGACGACGGGCGGGCGCTCGATGCGGGCGGGACCGGCGAGCTCTGGATCCGCAGCCCGGCGCGGATGACCGGCTATCTCGGCCGCCCCGGCGACACCGAAGCCGTGTTCGAGGGCGACTGGTTCCGCACCGGCGACCTCGCCACCCTCTCGCCGGAGGGGTACGTGCGGATCGTCGGGCGCAAGAAGGACATGATCCTGCGCGGCGGCTACACCGTGGCGCCGGGCGAGGTCGAGGCGGTGCTGATGACCCACCCGGACATCGCCGAGGCGGCGGTGATCGGCATCCCGGATGACGATCTCGGCGAGGACATCGCGGCCTTCGTCAGCCTCAAGCGGCCCGGCGCGGCGGACGCCCGTGACATCGTCGCCTTCTGCCGCGACCGCATGGCGGGCTACAAGTACCCCCGCCACGTCCGCATCGAGCCCGCCCTGCCCAAGGGCCCGGCCGGAAAGGTGCTGAAGGCGCGGCTGCGGTTTTAGGGGACATGGTTCGTGCGGACCCTTGCCGCGGTTATGAAAAGGGCCTTGCCGTGGCAATCGGAAGATGGTAACATTTGTGTAACTGTGAGACGATGATTTCGCTCAGGGAGTAGGTTGATCGCGATGGCCGAAGCCCCTTCGCCCGATGGTTCGACCGGCTCGACGCGCAGGCTGCCGCCAGGGTGGCGACGGCCCTGATCCGGATGGAGCAGGGAAACCTGTCCGGCATCAAGAGCGTGGGCGCTGGCGTGTCGGAATACAGGATCGATTTCGGTCCCGGCTACCGACTCTATTTGGGCAGGGATGGCGAAGCTCTGGTCGTCCTGCTCGGCGGCGGCACCAAACGACGCCAGCGGCAAGACATAGAGACCGCACGGGACCGCTGGCGGGACTACAAGCGGCGCAAGAGACGGGAGGCCCGGAAACCATGCCCCTGACGCGCGATTTCAAGGAAACGGTGCGAGCCCGGATCGAGCGGGATCCCGCCTTCCGCGAGGAATTGCTCAAGGAAGGCGTCGAGTGCCTGCTGTCGGGCGACGTGGATACCGGCAAGGCGATCCTGCGCGACTACATCAACGCGACCGTCGGGTTCCAGGAGCTCGGCGGGCTGACCGCGAAATCGCCGAAGAGCCTGATGCGCATGTTCGGCTCCGGCGGCAATCCGCAGGCGCGTAACCTGTTCGAGGTCATCGGCCGGCTTCAGGAACGCGAAGGGCTCCGGCTGAAGGTCCACGCGGTCCGGTAGGGAATCCCGGCGGGACGCCCCCGCCGCTCACCCCCTTCCAGCGCGATGCGGTGGCTGTCGAGCAGGCCGGGGGCGCGGGCCGGGTCGCCGCGGCCCCAGCCGCACTCGGTGGCGATGCCGAAGTCGGGCACCGCCCGCGACGCGGCGGCGATGCGGCGCCGGTCGCCCTCGCGGTCGTCGTGATGGATGACGCCGAGATAGAGCTCGCAGCCCTCGGGCAGGCGGAGCCCCGCGAGCGGCGCGTAATAGGCCGCGTCGTCGCGGTGCTTCGGCGCCGGGACGTGGACGAACCGGAGCGACCGTTCCAGCCCGGCGAGGATGCCGTGGGTCATCTCGACCGCGTTGGCGAGGTCGGCGGGCATGACGACATGCTCGTCGTTCGGCGTGCCGTAGCAGAGATGGTAGCCGAGCTCCGCCGGTTCCGGCACCGCGTCGCCGAGCCTCGCCAGCATGCCGGTTATGTCCTCCTTGTAGCTCTCCGGCCGGTTGGGGAAATAGCCCTCCCAGGCCAGCACCTCCTGGCACACGTCCCACTGGATCGCGAGGTCCTCCAACGGGATCGCGCCGCAGATCTTCGCGAGATCGGCCTCGAAGGCGCGCTCGTAGGCGGCGAAGAAATCGGGCCGCGAGGCGGGCGAGACGAACCAGTAGCCCACCGCCATCGGCGTCGGCAGGCAGACCTGGAAACGGACGCCCGCCGGCAGCGCGCCCGCCTCGCGCATCTCGACGAAGCGGGCGTATGAGGCGATGGCCTCCGGCGCGTAGCCGGGGTCGAACGCGACGGTCGCCGGGTCGACGCCCGGCCTGAAGCGGAACAGCTCCCACTCGCGGATCAGCTTGCCGTCCCACTGGTGGATGCGCGCCATGTCCTCGTCCGCCGCCACCTCCATCGCCGGGTGGCTCGCGACCTTCGCCCGCTGCCAGAAGATCCAGCGCGCCCGCTCCCCGGTCTCGCCGTCCGGGATCCGCTTCAGATGCCCGCCGAGGCGGCTCGTTATTTCGCGAAACGTCGTGTCGGCGTCCGGGTAGGGCAGGCTGCCGACCAGATGGGCACGGGTGAGCGGCATGGCGGGGATCCTCGGTGAGATGGGCGGGGCGCGCTTGTCCAGATGGAAACAGCCCCGTCGGGCCATGGCAAGGAGCGGACGACGGCGTGAACGCCGCGCCAGGATTATTTTCGGTTGCAGTCGTATTTCCGTTATACTACTTACGGGATTTCCGGTCGGAAAACGGTTTCGGCGGCATGATGGCGGGCAGGGAGAATCGGCGATGACGGATCCTCTTGCCAGAGAGAAGGTTTTCCTGAAGGAAAACCGGGCGGCGCTCGCCGAACGGCATCCGGGCAAGTACCTGCTGATAAGGGGCGACCGGGTGCATGGCGCCTTCGAGACGTACGAACGGGGGGTCGGCGCCGGCGTGCGACAATTCGGCGCCGGCCCGTTCCTGGTGCGGTCGGTTCTGGAGCCGGACGACGCGGAAGCGCCGAACATTCCCGCGCTGTCGGTAGGAATTCCCTTCGTTGCCGATACTTAATGCCCGCGTCCATGCGGAAACGAGGGATGGACAAGGCGACTCCGTGGTATCACCTCGCGGGCTCGCCCTGGTGCAGGCCGGACCCAGAGTGCGGGTCACGCTGTCTCCCCTCGCGGAACAAATCGGATCGCCGACCGGCGGGAGAGAAGATGTCCCCGCTCGGGTCGTCGGCGACGCATTGATCGATACGGGCGCAAGCGTGACCTGCATAGACGGGGAAGCGGCCGTGGGAGCGGGGTTGGCGGTGGTCGATAGCGGGCCGGTGCATTCGGCCACCCACGCCAACGAGACCGTCCCGATTTACGCCGGGCTGATGAATATTCATGGCTTGTCGAATGTCGAAACGCGAAGAGCATATGGCGTCAATCTCGTCACCCAGGGATTGACTGCCTTGATCGGAAGAGATGTTTTGTCGAACTGTATCCTGGTATACAACGGGGCCGATAATTCGTTCTCTCTTTCATTGTAGGCAGGCGAAATTTGGCCGATGTTTCCAGCGCCATTTAACGTCTGCCACATGCTTCCTGATTCACACGCAAATACTCTGCCAAGAATTCATCCATGTGACGAGATAAGGAGCGGACAGGGACGGTTTATCCGCTCCGAAACGGCCGCTGCTGCGAGCGCCCCGGGCTCTTGTCCCGTACGCCCTCGAACAGTTCGTCCGGGTCGAGATCGAGTTCGGAAAGGTCGGCGGTTTCCAGGAACTCCCGATACGCCGCGGCGAAACCCGGCCGGGCAGGTTGTGCCGTCTTGCCTGTCTTCGTCTTCCGGATCGGCTCCCGCGAGCTGCGCTCTGCCCCGCCGATGGGGCGATCGTCCGACATGCGGCAACTTTTCATGATCGTCGCCGGGTAGGCAAGCCCGAAACCCGCCGAGGATGACGAGGGGGACAAACGTGAGGAACGGCTCCGCCCAAAGCATCTTTCGGCCGGGTACGATCACGGCGGGCCGCCTCAATGTCCCCGACCCGGTCATTCGGTCGGAGTCGCGGTCACCGTGTTGCTGGGTTCGCTGTATATGGTCGTACCGCTGCCGGTCCGGACGGAGAAGTTTACCTTTACGGCCCGAACCTGGAACGTGTAGGCGGTCCCGTTCGTCAGGCCGACCGCCCGCAGATACCGTACGGCCTCCAGGCTCCCTGCCCCTACAGGCCACCAACCGGGCCACCAGGACGCTCCGTCATCGGTGCTCTTGCGATACTGGTAGCGGTCCGCGCCGTGGGATTCCGTCCAGCTGAGCTCGACCACGCCGTCCCCCGCCACCGCCGAAAGCGTCGGCGCGACCAGGACCGATGGCGCCGCCACGCCAAACGGCAACGCTGCCAGAAGCGCCGCCAGAAGCGCCGGAACAAGACGCCTCCACGGTGCTTTACCGATTGTCCGCACGGCTTCGTTCTCCCTGACGCCGTTCCTCGTTCGCTTGGCGGGGCTTGCGCAAGCGGCCGCGCGGGCCGAGGTCCGGACGGTGCCGTGGCGGGCGCCCCGGTCCCGTCAATCCGCGGTTGCGCAACTCCCTTTGTCGAGCCACCCCGTCCCCGATCGATTGCCGACCAGCCTCACCACGAGTTTCCCTTCGCAGTTATAGGTCAGGTCGCAGGTTTGCGGTGCGAGCGCCCCACTGTCAATCGGCGTTCAAAGTCGACCCCCGGTCGGCGTCGAAGATCGACCCCTCTGTAGGTTGTCCCGGTAGTCAACAGGAGGGCCCCGTGCGGCTCCGCCCGAAGCATCTTTCGGCCGGGCCGCGCGGAAGCCGAACGAACCCGGAACACTGTCACCCATCTATCCGGTCCGTAGTGTTACCCTTCTATCCGGTTGCTCAGACGCCACGATCGCCGCCCGCACCCGCCTCGGCGTCAGCGGGGTCTCGTTGAACTGGGCGCCGGTGGCGGCGAAGGCGTCGGCGAGCGCGTTGGCGATGGCCGCCGGCGGAGCGATGGCGCCGCCTTCGCCCATGCCCTTCATGCCGAACTTCGTCGAGGCCGCGGGCGTCGCCATGTGGCCGATTTCGAAGGAGGGGATCTCGGTCGCGCCGGGCAGCAAATAGTCGGCGAAGGTGGTGGCGAGCGGCTGTCCGTCCGCATCGAACACCACCTCCTCATAGAGCGCGGTGCCGATCCCCTGCGCGGTGCCGCCGGCGATCTGGCCGTCGACGACCATCGGGTTCACCACGGTGCCGCAATCCTCGACCACGGCGTAGTCGAGGATCTCGACCGCGCCGGTCGCCGGGTCGACCGCGACCACGGCGGCGTGGGTGGAATAGGAGAAAACGCCCGAGGACTCCGTCGGCTCCCAGGTCTCGGTCACGTCGAGCACCGGGTCCATGCCTTCGGGAAGCTGCTCCTGGCGGAGATGGGCGATGCGGCCGATCTCAGCGAACGGGATCGAGCCCGACGGCCCCGCCGCCTCGCCGTCGGCGAAACGGATGTCGGCCGGATCGCATTGCAGATGGTGGGCCGCGATCCGCGCCATCCTGGCCCTGAGCGCGATGCAGGCGTTCGACACCGCGCCGCCGCCCATCACGATGGAGCGCGAGGCGAAGGTGCCCATCCCGAAGGGCGAGGTCGCGGTATCGCCGAAGCGGACCGAGACGTCGTCCGGGTGGATGCCGAGCTCCTCGCAGGCGATCTGGGCGAGCGTCGTCTCCATCCCCTGGCCGTGGCTGTGGATCGCCACCAGGAGATGCAGCGTGCCGTCGGCGTGCATCCGCGCGGTGGCGGTCTCGTAGCCCGCGACGATGGGGGTGCGGCGGCGCACCCACTCCTCGGCGCCGTGGGCGGATTGCTCGGTGAAGCTGCCGAGCCCGACGCCGAGCAGCCGCCCGTCCGGCAGCGTCTCCGCCTGGCGCGCGCGCACGCCCTCGTAATCGACCAGCCGCGCGGCCCGGCGCACCGCCTCCGGGTAGTCGCCGTTGTCGAACTTCATGTCGCAGACCGTGCGGTAGGGCATCTCGTCCGGCCCGACCATGTTGTCGACGCGCACCTCCAGCGGGTCGCGGCCGACTTCCCGCGCGACCTCGTCGATCGTGCGCTCGATGGCGAAGCAGGCGCCCGGCCGCGCCACCCCGCGATAGACGCCGAGCGGCGGCTTGTTGGTCGCGACCGTCCAGGTCTCGGCGCGGAAATGCTCGATCCTGTAGGGGCCGGGCAGGTTGCGCGCGGCCATGCCGGTCTCCATGAACGGGCCGGTGTGCCAGAGCGCGTAGGCGCCGCCGTCGATGGTGATCTCGGCGTCGATCCCGGCCACGATGCCGCGCTCATCCGCATAGGCGGTCACGCGGTAGACATGCTCGCGCGCCTGGCAGGCGGCGCTCAGATGCTCGGCCACGTCCTCGATCCAGCGCACCGGGCGGCCGGTCTGGAGCGCGATGGCGCAGACCGCGAGGTCCTCCGGCATCATCCGCGCCTTGCCGCCGAACCCGCCGCCGACGTCGGGCGAGATCACCCGGACCTGGCGCATCTGGAGGCCCAGCATCTCGGCCAGCCCGACCCGCATGATGTGCGGGATCTGCGAGGTCAGGTGGACGACCAGCTCGTCCTCCCGCTCGTCCCAGCGGGCGACGATGGCCCGCCCCTCCATCGGCATCGTCGACTGGCGGTTCATCCGGTAGTCGCGCGTCACCCGGACCGGCGCGTCGCGCACCGAGTCGATGTCCCCGCCGGCGATGGGGAGCGCGACATAGACGTTGTCGCCCCATTCCTCGTGCACCAGCGCGGCCGGGTCGGTTCGCGCGGCGATGGGCTCGACAACGGCGGGGAGGGGTTCGAGATCGGCCACCGTGGCCGCGACGAGGTCCTCGGCCTCGGCCCGCGACGCCGCGGCGCAGGCCGCGATGGGCTCGCCCGCGTAGCGCGCCTTGCCGCGCGCCAGCGGCCAGTGGTCGGCGGGTTTGAAGCCCGGGATGTCCGGCACCACGCGGATCGGCCCGAGGCCCGGCAGGTCGTCGGCGAGGTAGACGTTTCCCCCGCCGGGCTTGGCGACGTCCCGGATCCGCGCATGCCCCAGCGGGCTCCTGAGGAACGCGACCTCCAGCGCGCCCGGCATCGCGATGTCGGCGACATAGCGCCCGCGCCCGCGCAGGAACCTGGCATCCTCCTTGCGCGGAACGCTCGCGCCCACGCCGAAACCGGAAGTCGATCGCGTCGGCATTCCGCTACTCCTTCGCTGCGCGGGGCTCAAGCCGTCCCTGGCCCCCGCCAATCGAAAGGATTAAGCACGGAAGCGCCCAAACCGTCGACATCGGAGGTATTGCGCGTCACGAGCGTCATGTCGAACCGTCTGGCGGTCGCGGCGAGCAGGGCGTCAATGACCGGAATGGGCCGGATGGCGCTCAATGCGCCCCAGATGTCCGCCACCCGGGCATCGACCGGCAGGATGCGGTCGCCGAACCTTTGTTCGACCTGGCGCAGCCAGCGTTCCAACGCCGCCGCCTTCCGGCCGTCGCGCGGTCTCACGCGCTCGATTCCCTTGCGGATCTCTCCGGCGACCAGCACGCTAAGAAACAGATCCTCCTGCGCTACTCCTGCGTACCACGCCGAGACCCGGGGATCGCAACGACCGCCCTTGCGCAGTTCGGAGATGACATTGGTGTCGATCAGGTATGTCAGAGCTCGACCTCGCGACCCGGGTCACGCGAACGCTCGATGTCGATCCCGTCGAGGGGAGCGGCGGCAAGCAACGCCTTGAAGTCGGACGCCGGCGCTTTGCCCGCGGGGAAGTCGAGGATCAGATCGCCCTCGTCGCCGTCGAATCGGAGTTGCGCAACCTCGCACGCCATCCGCAACCGTCGCTCGCACTGCGCCCGAGACAGGTTGGTGTCGACCCACCACGGGCCGGTCAGGCGGGCTGCATGCTTTTGCGCCAGCTCGGGTTTTTTCAAGTACAAGTCGGCAGGCTTTCTCGCGATGATTCTGCGCGACCTCGTGGTTACCCGTGACAGCCGCTCGAAGAACCCTGAATCGACTTCTCCGAGCTTTCGAAGACAGGTCGTGTAGGCTTGCTTGAGACTTCCGGCCTCAACCCTGTTCCCGAGCAGGACGAAGGCGTACGCCCCGGTTCGACGCGGCCTGGGGTCCGAGGGCATGACCGTCGGCGAGGAGGGAGGTAGATCGAACAAGTTGCGAAGGATCTCGTTGGGACTCTGATCGAAACTCGTCCGGCGGTTCTCGATGGCGCGATGCACGTCGAGGTCGATTGCGATTTTCGTGGTTTGCGACATGATCCCTGACAATTCCTTATAAGGAAAAGAATCACTGTTCCTTATAAGGAAAGTCAACGGGCTCGTCAACGCTCTGTCGCGGGCGGGTGACGCATGGGCGTTCGTGTCGGTTGAGGAGAAGGGGATACCCCGCGGGTTGCCGGGGTCCACGCCAAGGAACCCTCCGACGCCGCAAAGCGCGACCGTCGAGAGTTTGCCCGCGGCGGTTCGGATCCGGCCGAACCGTCAATCGCGGGGGTCCGGCTCGGCGAGTCCCGACAGCTCGACCGGCGGCCGGTCGGGGAAGCGCGCGATCAGCGACAGGCTGCCGCCCATCGCCTCGACCGTCCTGCGCAGCGTCGAGAGCAGGATGTCGCTTCTCTGCTCGAGCCGCGAGACGCCGTCCTGGCCGATGCCGAGCTCGCGCGCGACGCTGACCTGGGTGAGCTTCCGCGCCTTGCGCAACTCGCGCAGCGTCATCTCCTCGGCGATGAGCTCCGCGGCCATCTCTTCGACCTTGCGGCGCTCCGCGGGATCGAGCCTTGCGATCACGTCTTCGACATTCAAAGCCATTACGATCCTCCTTCCTTCGCGAGCCGGGCGAGATGCCGGTCGAAGCGCTCGTCGGCCTTGCGGATGAGCGCCCGGTAGAACCGCCTGGAGCTGCCGCCCGACTTGTCGCCTGCCACCAACAGCACGGCCCGGCGCGCAGGATCGAAAGCGAAGGCGAGCCGCCATTCCCCATCCGCCGCGCTGAACCGCATCTCCTTCATGTTGGCGTGCCGCGAGCCGTTCAACGAATCCACGCGCGGTCGTCCCAATTGCGGCCCGAATTGCCGCAGGAGGCGCGACTGGGCGAGGATGGTTCTTCGCACGTCTTGGGGCAGACTGAAGAACTCAGGCTCGAACTCATCGACGATCTCGACAACCCAAGTCACGAGATCAGAATGGTCTCGACTACATATGATGTCAACTGCATATCGAAAGCCGCAATTTCATGAGACCGGATTCGTTCCGCCGATCATGTCAGAATTCGATCTCACGGCCCGGATCCCGGGGGCCTCTCCCCTGGCCCGTCATATCGACCGGGGCCGGCGGATTTCTCCGCCCGCCGCGCTCGGTCGAAATGACGGGCGGCGGGGCGGTGGCGGATCGAGTTCCGGCACCCCGGCATCGGATGTGAGACAACGGACCGGGCTTGCCGCGCTCGCCGAAACGCCAGCGGCGCGAACCGCGCGGTCGCCGGGGATGGCGCGCACGCACCGGGGCGATCCGGTGGGATGCGCCGATCCATGCCCCGACGACATACACTTTGACCGACACGGCATTGTCTTTCACTTTGACCGACGCGGCATTGTCTTTCCGATCTTGGGGCCGTTATTGAAGCAGCTCTTGTCTATGCTACGGGCGGCTCGCCGAGTCGGCTGGCGCGACCTCGACCGTCGATGCGCCGGTTGGCCCTTTCGATCGCTTGCTCTGGAGGAGACCGATATGAGATTCCATTCTGCCTGCGGCCTGGCGGCCGCCGCGGTCCTTTCCCTCTCGGCCTGCGGCGGGGGCGGCTCGCAGCCGACCCTCGGCCTCGATGACATCAGGGAGCTCACCGGCCTGTCCGCGCCGGTCGAGACCGGGCCGGCGCAGCAGGCGCGCCGGCAGGACATACTCGCGCGCGCCGATTCCCTGGTCGTTTCCACGATGCACGGGGAGCTCGCGCTCGCGGACGGGACCTTCACGATCCGGCAGGTGTCGGAATGCTCCGGGACCGAGTGCCGGCTGCTCGACCCCGTGACCGGCGAGACCGAGACAGCCGGCCTCGACACGGCCGCG
>JAJDVM010000088.1 GCA_022826125.1 Defluviicoccus sp. | reverse complement strand
CCGGAGCGAAGCGGAGGAGCCGCAAAGCGGCTTGACGCGCCGACGGCCGTCCGACACCCGCGCCGTCATGATCGACCCCACGACCGAAACCCATCGAACAACCCGATCACCCCGCCATCAAATACCGCGAGCACACTCACCTGGCGCCGATCCCGGCATAGACGGGGGAGAGGTCGGTGGCTTCGGGCGCTTGACGCGTCGCCGCCGGCGCCAGAGCGCCTACGTCGATCTTGGGCGACCAGGCCTCGGCGAGGGCCAGCGGGTCGTTCTGCCGGATATGGTGGCGCAGTTCCATCCACAGCCGGCCGAGGACGTTCTCGCCTTCGTAGATGTCGCCGGCATCTCGGGCGCCCCAGAAGGCGTCATGCCGCGAGACTTCGACGATCGGCCGTTGTGCGGTGCGATCGAGGGCGGCGTCGATCAACCCGGGATTGGCTTCGCGCTTCATCCGGATGACCCAGCGCATGACGTCGACGCGCTGGTCGTTCCAACCGGGGTCGGGCCCGGGGTTGGGGTTGCGGCCGAGGCGTGCCGCGTCGCCCGGGCGCGGGGCGGCCGCTATGCGGTCCTGGATGTCCGGCCGGGACGCAAATTTGCAGACCTGGTAGAGGTGCTCGGAGGTGGCGAGCTGGTGCGGTCCGGCGCGGATCGGGACGTCGAGGCGTCGGAAATTGCTGAATTCGCCCCATTCGTCGCGTGTGCGGAGGAAGCCGCAACTGACGGATTTGAGGTAGGTCGGCATGAACCGGCCGGGGCTGGGTTGTTTTCGGGGGCTAGTAGGAGTGCGAGATCCTTGAACGGTTGGCCATGTTCATGTCCTGGCCGGGGGCGACGGTCTGCGCGGCGGCGTTGTCCATGCTCTCGGAAGGCGCTCTCTCCACGGCGCTGCGGGATTGGGAGACGATGAAGTTCCGTTCCCGTGCGAGGTCCGCCAGCTCGGAGCGGTGGCCAGGTTCGGTGAAGTCGTAGATCCGCACGAATTCGAAGCGGTTCAGGATGCCGTTGTAGCGGTCGCGGCGCTGCTCCGAAGTCTCGCCGGCGGGGTCCGCGGATACGATGACTTGCGGGATGTCGCGGTTGGTCGCCCATTGCTTCAGGACGGTTTCGGTGCCGGGTTCGTTGGTGTGAACGAGCACGAGATTGGGGAACCTGTGCCTGAGCCGGTCGAGGAGCTCGTGGAACGCGTGGATGTTGGGTTCCTTGCCGGCACCGGTGACGAGAATGTGGGTACCGATCGATTGGTCCTGTTCTTCGCGCATCTGTCCGGTTTGGGCAGGGTTCTGGCTCGGATGGTTGTCCATGTCGAGCCGGTCGGCCGGCGGGGAGAAATACTGGCGGGTGCCGGCCGGCACGACGTCGAGTGCGCCGTCGGCTATGGCTTGCATGGTGACCACGGGCTGGTTGCGCTGTCGCGCGAGGTCAGCGACTTCCGAGCGGTTGTCGGCGGCGCTCAGGTCGTAGATCCGCTCCGGGGACGCGATGTTGAAGATCGCTTCGTGGCGCGCCCTACGCCGGGCGTCGGTTTCCCCGGCGGGATCGGGCGCGTAGACGATTTGCGGGACGTCGTTCCGTTCCGCCCACTCGCCGGCGATGGATTCGGCGCCGGGCGCGCCGGTAACGGCCGCCGGGCCGGGCGAGGTGGCCCGCCTGGTCGAGACCCGGCGCCCCGCGCTCGCGGTGCTCGACCTGGTGCTGCCCGGCGCCGACGGCATCGAGCTGATGCGCACCCTCCCGGCGCTCGCCGACCTGCCGGTGATCTTCGTCTCGGCCTACGGAAGGGGCGAGACCATCGCGCGGGCGCTGGAGGCTGGCGCGGCCGACTACATCGTCAAGCCGTTCTCGCCGGCCGAGCTGGTGGCGCGGGTGGGCATCGCCCTCAACCGCCGTGCCGCGCCCGGGCCCTTCGTCCTCGGCGACCTCGCCATCGACCGGGCGACCCGCCGGGTGACCGTGGCCGGCAAACCGGTGCGGCTCACCGCGATCGAGTACAGGATCCTGCACACGCTCTCGCTAGACGCCGGCGGCGCGACGACCTACGAGACCCTCCAGCGCCGGGTGTGGGGCGACCGGGGCGGGGCCAATCCGCAGACCATGCGCAACGCCATCCGCAAGCTACGGCGCAAGCTCGGCGACGACGCCAGGAACCCGAAATACATCCTCAGCGAACGCGGCCTCGGATACCGCATGCCCGGACCGCATGACGGGTAAGGCCGGAGGCGGGTGGGAACGCCGCGGTATCAGCGCACCTGCGGCGCCTTCTGCGGGGGCGGGGCGCCTCATGGCGTGGGATCTTCGATTCCGGCGAATGCCATTCGCTTGCACGTGCGCGGTCACGGCCGCGCCCGCAGCATTGATGCCCGGTCAAAGATACATCGGGATCCAGAGCGAACCGGACAATCCTCTATCCGTCCCGGGGTGTGAATAGGCAGATCCTAGGCCTGAGGGTTTGCTACCTGGTCATGCCTTCACTATGAAGGATCGCCCTACTCGATACGTCGTACCTGAACTTCGACAGACGCATATCGACCCCTCATCGTGCAGGCATCCAAATTTGTGCCATACCTCGGAAAAGCATGACGAGGATCGCTGTACGATCGATCCGTCCGACAGAAATTGAATCTCACATGTATAGGCGAGAAAACTGATGACGTCCAAATCCACCGCACCCCCTCTCCTTCCCGATAATCCGATATCTTCTCGCGATGAGGATGTTTTGGAATGGTCATCGATCGCTGAGGCTTTTGCGCGCCGAACTCTCAATTTCGATACGACACACGGACTCGTTGTTGGGATTTTCGGCCCTTGGGGATCGGGAAAGACATCGTTCATGAACTTGGCTCGTCTGGAATTCGAGCGAGCTGACATACCCGTTCTTGATTTCAATCCCTGGCTATTCAGCGGCGCCGACCAACTAGTAGGCAGGTTCTTTACGGAGCTCTCCGCCGAGATGGGAGAAACTTCCAGTCTTGAACAAATTGGGAGCCATTTACAAAAGTACGGTGATGTTCTCTCGCCCGCGATAGTGACTATCTCCACGCTTACGGGTACTCCCCAAGCAGGAAAAGCGTTGATCGCCGTAGTAAAGTCCTTCTGGAAAGGGCGAGGGGCGCCAGCCAGCGCCATTTTTTCGCGCAATAGGCTGACCGGGGCGCTCGCTCAACGCAGCGATCCAATCGTCGTTGTGCTCGACGATGTCGATCGGTTGCCGATCGACGAAATTCGCGAGCTCTTCAAGCTAGTGCGTTTAACTGCCAGCTTTCCGAATCTCATTTACATCGTCGCTTGTGACAGGCTTCGCGTCGAAGCCGCACTTGAAGATCAAGAACCCAACCTTCGGGGCAACTACCTGGAGAAAATCTTTCAATGGTTCATCGACGTTCCCACCGCTTCCCGCGAGCGACTGCGGAAGGAACTGCGTGACGGAACAAAAAAGGCTCTCGGCCAGATCGATTCACCTTTCACGCACAAGGATTGGTCAGACATTGAAGTAGAAATCATCCTGCCTCTCATACGCAACATGAGAGACATTCGCCGCTACAGCTTCGCCGTTCGGGGGACGGTGGACGATCTCGGCACGACGGTCGCGATCGTCGACGTCCTTGCACTCGAAGCCATCCGTCTTTTCTTGCCAAGCCTATTCAACGAGTTGCCGCGATTGATCTCTGACCTTGCTGTGCTGCCCGTCTGGGAAAGCAACCAACAGCGATCCGATGACATCATTTGGGAGCAGATGGGCGATACCGATAAGTTCGAAGAGGCAAGCCGCGCGCGCTTGGAAGAGCTCATCGAGACTGTCGGTCGGGGACACCGACGAGTTGTGCGCGCAATGATCCACCGCCTTTTCCTTGGTGGACGAACTGATAGCGAAAAGCAAGACCCCGATTGGTCTGCCCAGCAACTCCGGAACAACCGGATCGTCCATGGAAGCATATTCAGACTATACTTCACCCGCGTCGCGGACACCGACTTCACCGCCTCTAGCAATGCAAAGCGTGCCTTCGAGTGTTTACACGACCAACAGGCACTCAGCGATTTCATGCGCTCGCAGGATCCGGCAGCCTGGCCGAAGGCCATACTTTCCTTGTGGGGTATGTTTCACAGGGATTTCGCCATAGAACATGCAGAATCTGGCCTCGTCGTATTTTGGAACTTGCTTCCTGATATGCCAAGAGCCGATTCCATGTTCGCAGACGAGCCGCTGACGGTTACGCGCACAATCTCGGAATCGCTTTTGCTGCCGCTCGTTGGAACCGACGACCTAGTTGACCTGCTAAAGAACATATTGCGGGAACTTCAGTCGTTATCGTCGAAAGTGGCTCTGGTCACTCAAATCAAAAGCCTGGAAATAACAAATGCTACTTTCTTATCGGACGCCGACAAACGCATACTGGAAGAATGGACAAACAATGAGATTTTGTCGGCCAATGCCGACCAATTGGCTGAGGAACGACACCCTGCGCAGATCCTGATGTTCTCATCCAAGCATGCAAATCCCTCGAGTACCCCTTTGATGATTCATGACTCACCGAAACTGACCTTTGCATTGCTATGGGACTGTCAAACACAAAGCAACTCGATGGAGCTTGGAAGTCGTGCGGTTGAGACTGAGCGAGGCATTCATGAGAGCACGCTAATGTCAATACATGGCAACGAACAAATGCTCTCGATAAGGATTGAAAGTCTTCAGCAGAACTTCAAGTCAGTCGCGCCATGGATCGAATCTGAATTTGGCATCTCCTCCGCTGAAGCCCTCTCCTTTCTTCAGTGGGCCAAGACGGAACTCTAAATGCGCGGGCGGTCTTTGGACCGCAGTTGCGAAGGGAAAGTTCACCCGACGCCTGAGTGAACGATGGTCCACACACGTAATGGAGTAGCAATGCGCCCCGAATTCTCGGAATTCTCTTTCGGATACGCGCTTACGGAAGCGCTGGTGAACGGTCGGCAGCATATTATTCGGCCCATCTTTCCAACTCAGCGGCAGGAACGGCGTGATGGATATGACTTGCGGCTGGACTGTCCAGGCAGGCCGATTTTTCTCCAGTTCAAATTATGCCACGGCATGACCCGCCGCAGTGCGCGGGAGTTTGCGTACCACGACTTGCCTCTCGCCTTTCCATTCCTCCGCATGCCGCTGATGCCAAGCCGGCTCTCTCCACAGCATGGCCTCCTCCTGGAATTGGAGAGTCGCGGCGAGGTAGTCCTCTATGCTGCTCCGCGTTTCTTCCGCGACGAGGACTTCGCCGCTCACTACGGGAATCAGGTCATCCTGTCCCATTCCGCCTTCATCCGGCCTACCGTCATCGGCCCCCTGCCGGACGACTCAGACCACCATGTTTCATTCGACCCCGACGCCCGTCACGGATGGTTCCTCTCCGAACCCGCGCCCCTCGAACCAATCCTCGACGGTCAAGGTTTTTCGGAAGAGGTGCGCATCAAACTACGCGACGGGGGTCGCCTCTCCGATCAAGTCAAGGCCGCACTTCTGCACCTCACAAGCACGATTATCGACGACGTCGTAGAGCGTCGCAGCTCTTTCACCGCTCGCGGGATCCTTCGCCGACTGTGCGTCGATATTCGCCAAGTGTATCGCGACTTCCCCACGTCCGACGCCATCTTGGCCAATTCGATTCGAACGGGCCAACAGGTCTCGACTCTCTCGCCGGACTCACCGGACCATTGGCCCGGTATCTTCCGACGCGAACTCCAGATGCAGCTGGAAGCAACCGATACTCCCGAACGCAACGTCCATCTGCTGGGCGCCCTCGCACAGCTTTACTGCGATTCCACGGTTTTCCTCGTCTCTCAGTCCGATAAGGACTGATGATTTCTCCCGCCGCAATCGTCGTCCTCCCAGTCACCAAGGCTTACGGCTCGGCCGTTCCATGCACCAGACATGCGGTCACGACCATCGGTCCAGACTCTCACAGCACGGGGCATCATCAGGAGTTGAAGCACAAGCAGGACGTAGTTCTGCGCGACCACGAGGTGCCGACACCACGCACTCTCCCGATCAAACACAGGAATAGGAGGCAAGAGCTATGCCGGGGCTCTGGAGCGTCAATCCCGAGATGCCGAGACGCTGTCCTCCGCGCTTTGAAGCGATTCGCGGCGCAGCCAGGAAGCTATGGGGAAGCAATTCCGTCACCCAAGAGGAGATCCTGGCGTGGATCCAGGCGGGATGCCCGGACACCTCAGGTACGCTCCTCAACGCCGCTACACATCAACCTCCGATAGCAGCACAAGGCGAAGCTGACCCCGAGGAATTTGCCTCGCGACGCCCAGGGCGCCGTCTATCACTCTGGCATCCGGTCGACCGACGCGCTGACCGCGCTGATTCACGGCCGGGAGATCGTTTGCAGGAAGACGGCTGCCGCCCGCTACTTCACCGTGGACGGTGGGCTCGATCTCGGCGCTGCGATGGTCGCCAAGGGATGGGCGGTCGCCTGCCAGAAATACTCGAAGGACCACATGGCGATCGAGGACGTCGCCCGCGAGGGCCGCGCAGGCATGTGGGCCGGGACTTTAGCCCGACTTCCGCAACTGAGCGGGCATTTCAACTAATTTGACGGGTTTCCGGCCGGAGAAATGGCGGATTTCCGGGCTTTGCGTCTCCGGATCCGCGTGTAGTGCCGACCTACCCCCTTGATCGGGATGCGGGCGCGG
>JAJDVM010000087.1 GCA_022826125.1 Defluviicoccus sp. | reverse complement strand
TCGGGGCGGACGCGCATCGGACCGGTAGCTCGATTCGTGCTTCACGAAGGCCATCTGGATGTGCACCGGCGTGCCCCATTTCTTCGCCGAGCTCCGGGCGTAGTCGTACCAGTCGGGATGCTGGTCGAAGACCGCGCAAATGTCGGCCTGGCGCGTCGGCGGAGCGGAGGCGCATCCCGCCACCAGCACGGCCACGGCGACGCAGGCGAAATGGGTGGCTTTCACGGTACCCGTCTTCCCTTGTCCGAATTCCATCGGATTGTAACCCGCGCGCGGCCCCGGCGGGACAGCGCGGGGCCACCCGTTGAGTCTCGGGACCCCCAAAGGATGGCCGGCCGGACCGCAAGCGATCAACCCCCGCCGGGGAATAGACTGCCCTGGTCCGAGCCGTCGCGGCGGGATTTGCGGCGCGGCTTCCTGGCCGCGGGCCGCTCCACTACCTCGGCCGCCTTCTTCTCCGGTTCGACCGTCTCCACCGATACCGGCATCATCGCGGCGATGACGATTTCGGCGCGCAGGGCGCGTCGGGATCGGCGCACAGGCTCCTTGCATGCGCCTCCATCGACCGCGAGAGGAACCGCTGCTGCTTCTCGTCCAGAACCAGCCGACGGGACTTCCGGGGCAGAGGGTCCACCGTCAGAGCGCATTCGGCCGCCCAGGTCGATACCCAATTCCCTGCCCGCAACGCGCCCGCCCCGATCGCCTCCCACTCCTCGTCGGTCAGGCTCAGCGCCGGATGGCCGCGCACCACCATCGCCCGCCGCTCGGCGCGGCTCAGCGACCCGACCCGCGTGACAAAAAATCACGCTCTACGATCAACTCCCCGATCTTGGCGTGGAGATCGCGGACCTCGCTCTCGTGATCCCGCGTCCGGCGCTCCCCGCCGCCGGAGAAGACCTCGGACAGCCCCTCCATCGCCTGATGCTGCAGACCCGGGGCTGGGACCCGGCGACGCCGACGCGGCCGCGGGTGAGCGCGCCGTCGATGGTGGCGGCGACGTTCCGCCATATCGCGAGCCGCAACCTCGATCCGCGCCTTCACACATGCATGTGGGCGGCCAGCGTTTCCTCGTCGATGTCGGCCGCCGCGCCGGCGAGGACGACCTCGCCGCGGTCCATGACGATCACCCGGTCGGCGATCTCGAGCGCGAAGGAGAGGTTCTGCTCCACCACCAGCAGCGCCCGCCCCGCTTCCTTGGCCTCGCGAACGAAGCCCGCCATGCGTTCGACGTTTTCCTGCTGCACGCCTTCGCTGGGCTCGTCGAGCAGGAGAAGCCGCCCGGTCTCCGCGATCCCGCGCGCGAAGGAGAGGATCTTCCGTTCGCCGCCGCTCAGCGTCCCGGCGGACTGGGCCATGCGCGCCTCGAGGATCGGGAAGGCGGCAAGCAGCGGGGCGTGCCGGTCCGCGTCCATCGAAGCCATCAGGGTGAGGTTCTCCCGCACCGAGAGATTGTCGAACACCGGGCGGTCCTGCGGGCAGTAGACCAGGCCGAGCCGGTGCCGTTCGTCGGGCGCGAGCTCGTCGAGAGGCTGCCCGCCGAAGGTCGCCGTGCCGGACCGCGGAGGGAGATGACCGGTCAGGAGGCGCATCAGGGTCGTCTTGCCGACCCCGTTGCGGCCGAGCACGCAGCAGGCCTCGCCCGCCGCGACCGCGCCGCCGACCCCGCGCACGACGGTGGTCGCGCCGTAGCCGCCGGTTATCCCGGAGAAGGAAAACAGCGGCCCGGTCACGCGGACGCCCCGACATAGACGGCGCGGACCCGCTCGTCCGCCTGGATCTCCGCGACCGTGCCCGAGGCCAGCAGCCGTCCCTGGTGCAGAACGAAGATGCGGTCGGCGAGCTCCCGGACGAAGGTCATGTCGTGCTCGACGATCACCGTGCAGGCGTCGAGCCGTCCCGTCACCCAGCGGATCGCCTCGATCACCTCCCGGGTCTCGGCCCGCGACAGGCCGGCAGACGGCTCGTCGAGCAGGATCAGCCGCGGCTCGGCAATCAGCACCATGACGAGTTCGAGGATCTGGCGTTGGCCGTGCGAGAGGTCGCCGGCCTTCCGGTCTTCGTCGGCGAGAAACGGAAAGCGCGCCTGCGCCTCGCGCAGGATCGCGCTCGACCAGAGATGGCTCCGCATGCGGACCAGATCGCCGAGCCTCGCCCGCCCGCCCCAAAGCCCGACGTTGAAGTTCTCCGCCACCGTCAGGTCGGGGAACAGGCTGGGCGCCTGGAACTTGCGGCCGACGCCGATCCGGCTCAGGAAATCGGCCGCCGCGCCGGTCCGCGCCCGGCCGAAGATCCGGATGCTTCCGCTCCGCACCGGAAGCTCCCCGGTCATGGCGTTGAAGCAGGAGGTCTTGCCGGCCCCGTTCGGTCCGATCACGCAGTAGATGCCGGGCCGGTCGATCGCGAGGTCGAGCCCTTCCAGGATGCTCACCGATCCCACGCGGACGCGGACGTCGTCGAGCGCGAAGCCGGTCGCTCGCGGGCCGGCGGACCGGGCCGGGCCGTCGAGGGTCCGCCCGACTCGGCGGCGCCACAGCCGCTCGAACGGGGGCTCGACGAAGCCCATCAGCCCCTGACGGAAGTACAGCACGACGACGATGAAGATGGCGGCAAGGATCACCTCCCAGTATGAAATCTCGTCCCGCAAATCGGCAGTGAGGATGCCGATCAGCACGGCGCCGACGACCGGCCCGTAGAGCGTCGCCCGTCCGCCGACGGCAGCCCAGATCACCAGATCGGCCGAGAGGATGAAGCCGCAGAGCTGCGGCGTGACGAGGTTCTGCTGGGGGGCGTAGAGCGCGCCGCCGATGCCGGCGAGCACGCCGCTGAGCCCGAACGCCAGGGCCTTCACGTTCTGCACCGCGAAGCCGCAGAAACGCACCCGCTGCTCGTTCTGCGCGACCGCGCGCCAGAGCACCCCGGCCGGCGCGCGGCGAAGCCAGGCGATGCCCAGCACGCAGACCGCGAGCGCCGCCGCCGAGACGTAGTAGAGGTCGGTGAACTCGCCGAGCCCGGGTAGGCCCGGGATGTTCTTGAGCCCGTTGAAGCCGCCGGTGACGTCGTTCCAGCTGTTGGCGATCTGGAAGGCGAGCAGGGTCAGCGCGAGGGTGATCATGGCGAAGAACGGCCCGCTCAGGGTGCGTCCGCGAAACACCAGGAGCCCGATGCCCCAGGCCAGCAGCCCCGGCGCCAGCGCCGCCCCCGGCAGCAGGAGGAGCAGCAGCCAGCTGTCCTTGAAATGGATCAGCGAGAGGCCGGAGAGATAGGCGGCCAGCCCGAAGAACATCGCCTGTCCGAGCGGCAGGAAGCCGGCTTGTCCCCAGCACAGGCCGATGCCGAGCGAGGCGATGGCGTAGAGGAAATAGAGCGCGAGCGTATAGGCCCAGAACTCGCCCACCAGCTCCGGCAGCACGGCGAGCGCCGCGACCAGGGCCGCGCTATGTACGAGGAAAGAGGCCATTGGGGCGCAGCCAGAGGAACAGGATCGCGATGACCAGCACGGTGGTGTAGCCGTATGTCCGGTCCGAGACCGCGCTCACGACGCTCTCCACGCCGCCGATGACGCCGGCCCCGGAGATCAGCCCGACCAGGCTGCCGAGCCCGCCGACCACCAGGACGAAGAAGGATTTGAGGATGAAGTCGAGCCCGAGCGCAGGGTTGACCGGCAGGAGCGGCGCCAGCATCACGCCTGCCAGCGCCGCCAGGCAGCACCCGAAAACGAACGTGTTGCGCGCGAGCGAGGTGACGGGAATTCCGACAGAGCCCGCGAGCTCGGGATTGTTGACGACCGCCCGGATGCGGCGGCCGGTAGCGCTGCGGACGAACCACCAGACCAGCCCCGCGACGAGCGCGATCGAAACCACGGTCAGGAACAGGCGGTAGGACGGGTAGCCCGCCCCCAGCACGTCGACGCTTTCGGTCAGCGGGGTGGCGACGCTCCTGAAGCCCCGCCCGTACACCGCCTCGACCGCCTCGCGCAGCAGCATGCTGAGCCCCCAGGTCGCGAGCAGCGTGTCGAACGGCCGGGCGTAGAGCGGCCGCACCAGTATCCGCTCGACGACCAGGCCGAGGAAGCCGCACACCAGCAGCGCGAGCGGCACCGCGGCGAGGAACGGCAGGTCCTGGGTCTGGACGAAGAAGGCGCAATAGGCGCCGATCATGACGAACTCGCCATGGGCGAGGTTCATCACGTTGAGCAGGCCGAACACCACCGCGAGCCCGAGGACGACGACCGCCAGCGTCGATACCTCATACACCACATTAAGGATGTTGGTGGTCAGGATCGGGTCCATCGCGCTCGCCGCTTCAGCCAGGGCCGCTTGGGGGACTCGAGAATTTTCCGACCTTATCGGGTCACTGTAGCCGCGCAAAAGTCTTTAGAAATCCCGATCAAAAGTCTTTAGAAATCCGCTGCAAATCTAGGTCGATTTAGGGGCCATTCTGGCCGGGAAAATCGGGCCTGCAAAAGGGATGCAGGGGCCTTGCGGGAGGGGACCGGCGGCGGGCGCCGGAATAAGACCTATGGCACGGCCCGGATCTAGGCGCCCAAAAAGCGCTCTACAAGGAACGTGATAGCTGCCGCAGCGACAGTGACGGCGACGAACACCGCTCCTCGAATGGTCCAGCGGCCCCATCTCTGGAATGTTTGCAAGGCTGGGCCGAATTGATTCATCGCCTCCTTGATCTCGCGCACGTCGCCGGTCAGGCTTTGCATATTGCCGGCTAGATTGGCAACGCTTTCGTCAAGGGTTTCCACCGTGTCGATGACGTTGGAAAGGTTCTTGCTTCTCAACCGCATCATCCGCTCCACGTCCTCGGAGGGGAAGTCGGTCTGATGCTGGAACGAGCCCGCGTAGGGTATCCCCACAGGGCCGTCTAGACGGTGGAAAATCAACGAGAAAATGGGTCTGCCCACGCGCAGGATGATCGGCTCTAGCGTGGGGTTGTACAGGGAAAGGAAGAGACGGCCGTGATACCCAGGATCGATCTGCGGGCCGCCGAAATGCATCAGGCCGCGTCGGGTCATGGCTGATCGGATACCGTAGGTGGCACACACGTCATTGGGCAGGGTGATCACTTCCTTCGAGGACACCGCAGCCCAAGCGTTGCTTTCCAGGACGAAGTCTTCTCCATCCTCGAAGGTCACCATTCCCTTGCCCGCGCTCAGTACCCTGGACCCCAACGCCAGATCGTAGCTTGCGGGCTCGACCAACTCTTCGTCGAACGGGTTTATGTGGAGGCGATCCTGCTTGATCTCCTCGACGATCTTCTCACGCCGAAGAACCGTCATGAGTTCCACCCTCCCGGAACGCGGCTACCCTACCCCAAATATCGCGGTTAGCGCGCGCCCGATTCGAATCCAATGGTCTGGCCATCGATCTCACAATGGTATCAAACCTCGCTCCCGATACCCTCTGCATTGAACCAGGCGCGCCAGCCTTCCTCGTCGCGCAGCACGTCGTCGATCTGGCGGTGGCGATAGGTGGCGGCATCGGCCTTGTCGAAGTGCCGCCCGAAATACGCCAGCTCCTCGATCCGCTCCTCGATCCGCGCCAGGCCGACGTCGTCGAGGCTGCGGCACCAGCGGTCGTGGAAGACCCGGGCGAGGCACGACAGGCAGGCGCCGCAGTCGCCCGGGCCGCCGTCGCGATAGCAGCGCGTCGTCAGCGCGTGGAGTTCCGCCGGGATGCGCCGCAGGTTGCCGAGCCGCGACCGGCCGGTCCAGACGCCGTTCCGAAACGCGAGCCACGGGTAGCGCAGCGCCCGTCCCGGCCCCGCCCGGTCGCGAAACGCAACGCGCTCGATGCCGAGCCAGGCGGTGTCGCGGCGGCGGTTCCAGGTGTTCAACGCCACCCAGGCCTCGTCGGCGCCGGTCTCGCCCGCGTAGTGGCCGTGCGTGGCGAAGATCTCATGGTGCCAGCCGGTCCGCTCGGTCTCAGCGAAGCCGGGCCGCACCGGTCGCTCGGCATTCGGGAAAGGCGCGCTGCTGGAATCGATCTCGACGGTCGGCCCGTACAGCGTCCGGAATTCCCGCGCTTCGCGGCGGAGCCAGGCGGCGATCGCGTCGAACGCTTCCGCCGCAAGCGCCTCACGGCGCGGGTCGCGCACCGCGAGCCAGCCCTCGTCGTAGTGGACGGCCACCACGTCGTGGGCGGTCGTCGTCAGCGCCTCGTAGAGCAGCAACGTGCTGTCGAGCCCGCCGCTGGCGGGGATCATCAACTTCATCGCGTTCTCCGGATCACGGCGGCAGCGGGTAGATCAGCACCCGCGCCGGGCTGCCCGCGGTGCCGGGGTTCCCGCTCTCTGTCTGTCCCGCCGCTCCCGAGCCGCCGCGCCCGCCTGCGCCCAGGTCGATTTGAAGCGGTGCGTCGGCGGCGGCTATCGGGCGGCTGACACGCTCGCCAGGCCCGCCCGACCGACCGCCCAGCGGATAGAGGTGGGAGGGCACCCCGCCCGAGTAGCCCGCGCCGCCGGACCCGCCGGGTTCGCCCAACCCGTTGTGGGTATTGGATCGGGGGCCGCCGGCGCCGCCCAGAGCCACGACCTTCGTTCCATCGGCCAGCGTGACCGTGCTCGTTCCGCCGGTGCGGCCGGAGCCTCCCTTGAAATACGACGTGCCGCCACTGCCCTTCCCGTCGTCCGGAAGTTCGGTGATCCCGCCGCCACCCTGCCCACCGCCGCCGGCGCCGCGCAGGATCAGGCTGGCGTCGACGATGCCGGCGTCGGTCCAGGCCTGCGGCCAGCTCCACTCGCCGTCCTCGGTTATCTCGACATGCTCGGGCAGGACGCCGGTCGCGGGCGGGGCGGCGGGCGCGTCGCGGTAATCGTCGAGGAAGGTCCAGAACGCGGCGCTCTCGTCGCGCGCGACGATCTCGAACTCGGTCTCCGACAGCGGGCGGTTGGCGACGACGCGGACGGCGAGCGGCGGGCGGTCATGGTCGTAGAGCCGCCAGATCGCCTCGCGCGGCCGGGACGACCCGCCAGGTTGTCGCGCGTCATCACCGGCTCCGGCCCGGCGCGTTCCGCCAGGGCGGCGGCGCGGACCGGCGCCGGGTTGCCGGCGGCGTCGACCAGGACCGCCTTGCCGGTGGCGATCTCGCCGAGCGCCTTGCGCGCCGAACCCGCACGGTTGGCGACCGCTTCGGGCACCTTGTCGTCGTATAGCCGGGCGCGGGCGATGTCGCAGGCGATCGGTACCAGGCGCGGCCACGGGCCGGGAGACAAAGGCAGCGCGAAACGGGCGGCGAGCTGCGCGTCGATCTCGGTCGAGGCGTCCGCGAGCGCCGTGTCGATTCGCGCGGCCGGCTGGGGACCTGTCCCGGACCCCGATCCGGGAACGTCCGTCCCCGGAACGGGGTTCCCGGATCGAGGTCCGGGACAGGCCGGGGCAGGCGCGGTTTCGAGATCCGCCATCTCGCCCGTACCGAACCGCTTCACCATGTCCTCGCGCGTGGCGTAGGTCATCGGGACATCTCCCGCATCCCGTCATTTCGACCGAGCGCAGCGAGCGGAGAAATCTGTATGCCTCGGCGCTTCCGTGCGTGGCGGATTTCTCCGCTCCGCGCCTGGCGGCGCTCCGGTCGAAATGACGGTTGTATTGGAAAGATGTTCCTGTTATGTTCCAAAGCATGAAAGGCGGTCACGTCTACATCATGGGGAGCCACAGTCACGTGCTCTATGTCGGCGTGACCGCCGATCTGATCCGCCGCGTCCACCGGCACCGTACCGGTTCCGCCAAGGGCTTCACCCGGCGATACGATGTCCGGAAGCTGCTGTGGTGCGAGCCGCACGACGACATTCTGGGCGCCATCGCCCGGGAAAAGCAGATCAAGCGCTGGCGGCGGGAAAAGAAGGTCGCGTTGATCGAGCGGAGCAATCCGGAGTTCCGGGACCTCTGGCCGACAATCCTCCATTAGCCCCATCCCGTCATTTCGACCGAGCGCGGCGAGCGGAGAAATCTGTAAGCCCCGGCGCTTCCGTGCGTGGCGGATTTCTCCGCTTCGCGCCTGACGGCGCTCCGGTCGAAATGACGCGCGGAGCGCGCCCGTCACGTTCCCCCCTTCCGCTCGGCCTCGACCGCGGCCCAGGCCTCGTCGCGCTCGGCGGAGTCGATATCGAAGCCGAGCGCCGTCTCGATCGCTTCCACCTTGGGCGCGCCGCCGCGCGTCCAAAGCGCCTTGTCATCGGGATCGAGGCCGCGCACGGCGCTGACGATCCGGGCTTCGCGGCCCTCCTCGCCGGTGCCTCCCGGCGGCATGGACTCGGCGGCATCGAACTTCGCCCTGATCCCGTCATCCTCCGACAGGCGCTCGAAGAACGCCCGGATTTGGTCGGGCCGCGCCCGGCGGATCGAGTCGAGCGCGCGCTCCAACTCGCCGGACAGGGTGGGACGGGCAGCGGGCGCGGCGGGGTCGACAAGCACGCCGTCGGCGATCAGCGGACCGGCGATACCGGCGGCCAGCTCGACCGGCTCGCCCGGCTCGTAGCGCCGCCCGTCGAATTCGAGCGGGCTTGCCACCGTGTAGGGTTTCGCGGTCATGGTCGGCCTACTGGACGGCGTTGCGCCAGAGGAACCCGGCGTCCGACCAGGAGACGACCTCCTTGCAGCTCTCCGACACCTTGACCACGGTCGAGCCTTGGCCGACGCCGCGGCCGGGCGCCTCGTAGGTGCCGGTCTGCATCGGCATCGCCTCGCCGGTGAAACAGAAGGTCGGGGTCGCCTCCTGCGGGCCGGTGATGTTGCGGTTGATGTGCAGGAGCGCGGCGTGCTTGCCCCAGAGCCGCCGATAGTTGGCGTCCTGGCCCCGGTTGGCGGACTGGTACCAGGCCTGCCCGACGAGGACGCGCTCGATCTCCAGCAGCTGCGCGACCGCCTCGCGCATGACCACGCCGGAGGCCTCGGCACCGGCGCCCGACAGCTTGATCGCCTCGACGATCTTCGGGTGCTGGCGGAACGCGGTCCAGACCGCCTGTCCCAGGACGAGGGTGTTGGGCCGCACCAGCGGCTTGTCGAGGGCTTCGAGGACCGCCTTGAGCGGGTTGGAGTCGGCGCGCGACCATTGCGACCCGCCGGCCAGGGTAGCGTGGAAATCGGCCGCGTAGTTCGCGGCCCCGGTCGCCAGATCGGCGACCCGCTTCTCGCGCGCCAGCTTGACCAGGACGGCGATCCGCGCCGTCGCGTTGGCCAGCGGATCGAACGGGACCTCCTGTTTCATGGCCTCGTCGATATCGCGCTGCGGCACCGGGTCGATCAGCCCGTAATCCTCGGTCTTGGTGGTCTCGTCCCTGGTGCCGAACTCGACCTCGTTGAGCTCCGAGGCGCGGCTCGCCCGCACGTCGGGGATGGTCAGAATGTCCTCGGTGTCGTGCTTGGCGAAGGTGAACTTGTAGGCGGTGCGCACGCGCGGACACACCTCGTCGGCGATCATGCCGGCGACCGGGACCGCCATCGCGATCTGGGTCAGCCGCGTCTGGGTCTCGAACGGCCCGTTGGCCAGCGCATGGTCGAGCGGATGCATGGGCTCCTCCTGTTAGTAGACGCCGGGCGCGATCAGCGCCTCGCCGATATCGCCGGCGATCCCGTCGACCTCCGCGATTCCGACGACGTGAATCCGGCGGCGCCAGGTCACGATCAGCTGCTTGTTCTGGGTCGTGCCGGTGCTCCGGATCTGGCCGTCGGCGTGGATCGACGGGTTGGCGACGGCGGTGCCGTCCGTGGTGGAGACGCCGACCAGCGCGTCGCTCCGGAGGATGCCGGCGACCGCGATGTCGGTGTCGGCGGCCTTGCCGGCGACCACGGCCTGGAACATGCCGGCGCCGTCGATCGGCACCGCCTTGCCATCGGCATCGGCGGTCAGGGGATCTCCGCGTTGCACGGCCGCGCCGTATTCGATCTCGGCGATGCCGATCCGCGCGATCTCGACCCGTTCGCCCTCCTTGCCGCCGGCACGGCCGGCGATGCCGGCGAGCGGCTGTCCGGTGCCGGCCGCCTGGAGGACATGGCGGTCGGAGCCGCCCATGCGGGCGATGCGCCGCGGCGCGATCGCGCCGCCCGCATCGAGGGCTTGCCAGAACAGAACCCGCGCCATCACGCACCTCCTCCGGTGGGCAGGCCATGCCTGGCGCGGACCCGATCGACCGCCGCCTCGGCCGAGAGCACGATGCCCTTGTCGGCCTGATCGGCCATCAGGGCGCGCGCCTCGTTGGCGATCCCGGCGCTGTCCTCGCCCTGGGCGGGCGCGCCGGGTACCGGACCGCCGGCGAGCGTGTCGTACTCGACCCGCTTGGGCAGGGCGGCGAGGAAGCGTTCCAGGATGGCGGCGGGTTTCTCGCGGATTTCGCCGTCGCCGTTTGGCGCGGCGAAGGCGATCGTCGCGTCGTCGCCGTCCGGCAGGCTTGCGAACAGGGCCGCAAGGCCCGCCTGCTCGGCCGGGAGCACGCGGCCTGCTTCGACATGCGGCTTGAGCGCCTTCTCGGCGCCGCGCAGCCGCTCCTGCACCGCAAGCGCCGCCTCGCGCGCATCGAGGCTGGCCTCGCGCGCCGCCAGGGCGGCGTCGTCGTTTTCTTCGGACACGGGGTCCTCCTCCGGATCGTTGTCGGGGTCGCTGACGGGAGAGTCGGGGGCGGCCGGCGCGGCCATCGTCGGCTGCGCCTCGGGGGTACGGGCGACGGCAGCGACGGTCTCGATCTCGTAGTCGGGAATCGCCCGGTCGGCGGCCTCCTCGCCGTCCGTGGCGATGATCCGTTCGCGCAAGCTGCGCATGACGCGCTCGACCGCGCGCCAGCCCCAGCGCTCCTCCTCGGCGCCGAGCGCAAAGGCGGCGAGCGGGATGACGGTCTCGGCCTCGGCCGTGAAATGCGTCGGCGCCAGGCCCGGCACCGCCGGCGCGCGACCGCCGAGGAATCCGACATGTCGGAGCGTGTCGCCCTGCAGCGCGATCGAGCGGCCGGAGTAGCGGCCGGCCTCGACCGCCTCGCGGAAGGCGGGCGCGATCCGGTCGAGCCTGGCCTGGAGGCGATCTCCGACCCGGCGCAACCCGTCGACCCAGGCGAAGGCCGGGGCATCGGTCGCGGGATGGCCGACCACGGCCGGCGCCGGATCGGCGGTCGAATGCGCGGCGACGATCCGGTCGAGCCGGGGCTCGTCGATCGTCACCTCGCGCCCCTGCACATCGCGCCAGGTTCCGGTCCGGCAGACGTCGATCCAGCCGTCCAGAGCGCTCACGGCCGGCCGCCGATATGGGGCGAAGGGATCCGCATCGCCCAGACTATGCGCTTCGCCGCGGCGCTTGTTCACCGGACCATGGTCCGGTGAACGGCGGGGGGCGTCCTTCGATACGCGGCTTCGCCGCTACTCAGGATGAGGGAGGGATTCCGGGAGGTCGGGAAATCCCCATCATCCCGAGTAGGCCCGAAGGGCCGTATCGAGGGACGGAGACGGTCCTACCGCATGAGCCCCAGCAGGGTCAGGGCGTTGCGGAGATCGGGGTCGTGCCGCGCGGCGCGGCGGAGTTCGTCCAGGCCGAAACGCTCCGCTAATGCCCCGCCGGATACGGACTTCTTGTATTCGGGCCAGAGTTCCCGCAGGCGCGTTTCCGCATCGTGCGCCGCGACGAACCGCTTTTCCAGGCCTGGATGAAGACGGATCAGCAGACCTTCGAGCTTCGGCCTGAGATAGATCAGCGCCAGGTCCCTACGGCCCCGGACGGTTTCCGGGTCGCGGCCAGCCGCGCGGTCCTCTTCCAGCCGGTCGGAGTCGAGAAAGACCAGCGCGCCGCTGTCCCGCATCTTGGTTTCGTTGCGGCGGCGGCGGCGGTCGACGGCGTATTCGACCACCCATCTCGTGTCGTTTCCGCCGGCGACCGCGACGTCAAGATGCAAGTGGAGGCCCTGCTCGTCGCAGAGCCTCTGCAGCCATCGCGCGAGCGCCTGTTCGCCGTCGCCCTCCGCGGCGACCAGGATGCGCTTGCGCCTCCGAACTGGCCGGCGCCGCGCCACGGCTCAGCCGAATCCGGGCAGCCCGCCGAGCGCGCCGCCGCGGTAGAGCTTGCGAAGATCGGCGCTCCGGCGTACCCCTTGGATGTCGCTCACGCCGTAGGCTTGGGTGCCGCCGTCCCGGCTCTTCTCGACGATGTACACCTCCTCTTTCTCCAGCTCGTCGAGGACCGACAGGCTGTGCAGCGAACAGATCAATTGGGCGTTGCGGGGGTTGGTCTTTTCGCGCCGGAACCAGCCAAGGATCTCGTCCACCAGGTCGGCGTGCAGGTCGTTGTCGAGCGCGTCCATGATGGCCAGACCGCCAGTTTCGAGGGCGTAGTCGAGAGCCGGGTATACGTGCACGACATGACGCGTCCCCGCGGACTCCGACTCAAACGGGATGGACCGGTTCAAACCGGAATGAGGGAAAGCCAAATGCCATTTCCCATCGTCCCACTGCTGTACGTCCATGCCCTCGATCCCGAGATCGAAACGCCCCAGCCTATCCGACATCCGGTCCTTTACCCCGGGATTGTCGCGGAAGTAGTGGGTCACCGTCTCGGTGTCCGGTCGTATGGGGTCGACCGCCGTCACGTTCATCTGCACCTGAGCGAGGCTGCCGACGATCTGCGAGAACTCCTCGACGCCCATCCGGGACAGGGTCGACAGGGCGGACGCGTTGGCGGGTACGGAGGCGAGGCGGTCGTCGCTCGGCCTGATGGACAACTCCCTCCCTATATGGACCGATCCGTCGCCGCGGCGCTCCATCAGACGCCGCGGCCGTCCCTGCGGGAAGTCGTGAAGCGCTTCGTATCCCACCGTGTCGGGCAAGAAATTCGGCGTCGCGCGCAGGAGTTCCAGGGTGTAGCGGAACACGCGATTGGGTTCGTCGGGACCGGAAAGCAGCGAGGGCGCATCGAATTCGACTTCGATGCTCGTTGGCATTCCGTAAGCCTCATCGGACACGAAGGCGGGGAAGTGCGGGATGTGACCGGGCTGATAGCCGTAGGAATGAACCGCGAAACGGATCGTATCCGCCAGCACCCGCAACCACGTCGTCTTTCCGCATCCGTTGGGGCCGATCAGCACGATCACCGTCGAAATCCGGAGGTCGGGGCGCGCGGTGGGGCGGCGCAGCCAGGGCCTCTCGGGCGTCGTCCCCGGCACCCGGAAGTCCAGCGTGACCGGATCCCGTATGGATTGGAAATTGCCGACACTGATTCGATGCAACATATCACGATCCTGACATTTTTTTGTCGACTTTGGATTTTAATTTGATCATGGGCCGAGGCAATGTCAATCGGGATGAACGATGGGCGCCGGCGGCGCCCGCCGCCCCGCCGCCCGCAAAAAACCCCGTTGCGAGCGGCCGTCATCGGTGCCAGCATCCCTGCCGCAAACGCGCAAGTGGCGCCCGCTCTGTCGGGTCGCCCGCCGAATAGAACAGCCCTAGACCCGGCGGGGGTCGCTCCCCCGCCCGGCGAATAGGCGGGAACTCACACGCCACTTGTGACGTTTGCAACGGCCCGGCACCCGCTGGGTGAACGGTCCGCCGGGCCCGGACCGGAGTTGCGCCATGCGCCGTGCGATCGCTGCGGCGTCCGTCGTCGCGGCGGCCTCCATCCCGCCGGGGCCGGTGCAGGTGGATGCCGCCGAGCCCGGGTACGCCTGGCCGATCGAACGCGTCGTCGACGGCGACACGGTGAAGGTGCGGGTCCCCGGTCTGCCGCCCGGGCTCGCGCTTCTGTCGGTCCGCCTGCGCGGCGTCGACGCGCCGGAGACGCGGCGCGCCGAATGCGAGGCCGAGCGGACCGCCGGCGCCGCGGCCGCCGCCTTCCTCCGCGATGCGCTCGCGGGCGCCCGCGTCGTGTTCCGCGACCCGCGATGGGGGAAATACGGCGGGCGCGCGATCGCCGACGCGATGGTGGACGGCCGGCCCCTCGCGGCGATGCTGATCGAGGCCGGCCACGGCCGCCCGCATGACGGGGGGCGGCGCGAGGGATGGTGCGGTTGACGCCCCTGTGGCCGCTACGCGCCGCCAACCGCGCGCCGACGATCCCGGTCCGCCGGTTCGGCGCGATCAGGGCGCTCCGCGTCTGTCGAGGACCGGGAACGGGAACGGCGATCCGGGCAAGGCCGGCTAAGGTGGCCATTTCCGCGCCGCGCAGGGGTTCCGCTACATGGGCGAGCCAGCCCCGTCATAGGGGCTTCATTGTCCAGCGGTTGCGCGACGCGTGGTTCCGATAGTGCCGGCGAGATGATAGGGCCGGATGAAGCCCATGAGACGTTCGTCAGCCGTACGGACACCATGATGGACGGGTCGGTTGCACGGATGGTGGAGAAACGGCTACTGTGCAAGGAATTGGTGGCCGACTCAGACTCGTCAATCGAGGAATTCGAGCGAGCTTGGTCAGTTGTTGAAAATTGGCGCGTGGCCCACAGGTATCCTCTTAACGCCTTCCACATGACGCTGAGAAACCGAGCGATACATATTGATCGATCCGCTCTAACGGCGCAAAGACTCAAGCGGATGCCTTCAATATTTAGAAAACTGTACCGCACAACTACTAAAACCATGCAACTCACACAGATGCAGGACATCGGCGGCTGTAGGGCGGTCGTTGGGAACCTCGGTCGCCTCAAGTGTCTGCTTTGGGAATATGAGACCAAGCCCTTGCGAAGCGAACTAAGCAACAGAAGGGATTACATCGACACTCCGAAGGACGATGGGTATCGGAGCGTTCATTTGATGTATCGCTATTCTGGGCGGGCCAGTTCAAGCTATTGGCACCGGCTGCGGATAGAAATTCAAATTAGAACCAAACTCCAACATGCGTGGGCGACCGCAGTGGAAACGGTTGATGCTTTTACTGGAGAGCACGTCAAATTCGGGGGCGGGTCTGACGAGTGGCGGCGCTTCTTTGCACTCGTAGGCGCTGCTCACGCCAAACAAGAAAAAACATCTGAGGTTCCCTTCACACCCACCCGAGAACGAGAACTAAAGGAAGAACTGGATCACTTGGAACGCTCTCTGTCCGTGGTTGAAAGCCTGAATCAGTATGCATCTATTGCTACGCACCTAGCAAGAAATAAACGACATTCTCGGGATTGGTATTTAATTGATATGAAACCAGACGAAAACTCTAGTTACATTTACACCTACCCTTTACAGCAGTTCGGCGAGGCAGAAGAGGAGTTTTCAAGGAAAGAACGTGAATATCGAGACACCAAGAATCAAGCCGCTTTGGTGTCGGCAACGTCGGTTCGTGAATTAAAGCGAGCTTATCCGAATTACTTTGCTGATACGAAATTTTTTGTCAGCAACCTCCAGAAGTATTTGGGTCGCTAATGTCGAGAGAAGGACTATTACGGGCACCGGTAGACAGTACGAAGGGGGCCACAAGAATGACGAGGGACAATCTGCCAGCAGGGGATCCTACCATCGATCGCGGGAAGAACTACTTGCTGGGCGGCTTTCCGGCCGCCTGCAATTTGGCGTCCAGTTTCGCCTTCCGTTTGAGAGCGGCCGCAGGCCTCACATAGTAGTGGTCGAACAGGCCCGCGACGATCTCAAGGCACCATTCGGCCTCTTCGTCCTCGACATCGATGACCTGGAGAGTGGTCTGGTCCGTGATGGGATGGGCGGAGAAGTTTCCAAAACCCCGAATCGCATCGACGGTGGTATGCAGGTCGTTGGGCAGCGCCTTTCTCGCGTCCTGCTCGTTGAGCACGGCATCGAGCTGAGTCGCTAAATTGGGCCCCGCGTATCCCTGCTCCATCAGAATGGCCTGCAATATGCGTCGCGATAGCGCAGCCGAGGCCTTGGGGCTGAATTCCAGTACCGTGCATGCTTCCCGATAGTCCGCCCTTAGCGTCTCTGGCACCTCTTGGGAAGCTTCGATAATCGTGGAAAATCGCGGTACCACTTGGTATCGCGCGATTGGCGGTCGTGATCGATCGAAATCTCTATAGAGGGCAAAATTGACGATTATCTTGTTGCATTGCGGACAAGTCATGATGGATGCCAGTATATTCTCGGCGGTTCCTTCGGATTGAATCCTGTGTCTAATCCAATCTTCGTGGACTTCTACATTGCAATGAGGACACTTCATTCTTGTTTCTCCGAGGCATCAAGTCTTTGTAGATTTGGGTGGCTAGGTGAAACCTACTTGCTGAAACAACTCTGTCGGACAGAGCCGACGGTCCTGAGTGTGCTCGCGGTATTTGATGGCGGGGTGATCGGGTTGTTCGATGGGTTTCGGTCGTGGGGTCGATCATGACGGCGCGGGTGTCGGACGGCCGTCGGCGCGTCAAGCCGCTTTGCGGCTCCTCCGCTTCGCTCCGG
>JAJDVM010000073.1 GCA_022826125.1 Defluviicoccus sp. | reverse complement strand
ATGCCGGATGCCGGATGCCGGATGCCGGATGCCGGATGCCGGATGCCGGATGCCGGATGCCGGATGCCGGATGCCGGATGCCGGATGCCGGATGCCGGATGCCGGATGCCGGATGCCGGATGCCATCGGTCCGATCTTTTTCCAATCGCCGCGACGTTCCCTGCGGCCTTGGCGGTAATGCGCGCGACCCCACGGGGTTCCCGCTCTCCGCCGATCCGGACATAACGCAGCTCCGGAACCCTCCTGCCCGATAGGTTCGGCGATCGCGACGGCGACCGCCAGACCGACAACACGCTCCACCCGTACGCATGGCCGGACGGTCCTTCGCAAGGCCGCGTTCGAGACCCGCTTACCGTGATCCGAATGCCCGAGGAAATTCATGAACCTGTCGAGACGCCAGTTTCTTGCCGCCGGCACGGCGGCTTCCGCTCTTGCCACGGCCGGGTGCGTCGGCCCTCATGTCGCGCCGCACGGACACCGGTCGTCCTATACCAGCCCGATCCTGAGGCCCGACCGGCAGAACACGGTTTTCCTGTGGGTGGACGCCGCGCTTCAGCAGGTGCGCGACCAGCGGGTGGTGACGCCGCGGGCCGCCTACAATCTGGGCCTCGCCACGGCGGCCGGGTTCCTGGCGGCAAACGGCATCGTTCGGGCCTGCGAAGAGCCTTTCGGCATCGGCGTCGGGCCGGGCGGAGCGGATCCCGAGGTGGCCTACGGGATCGCCTTCGCGAAGGCGGCGGCGGAAGCGTTCCAGACCCCGTTCCTGTTCGAGCGGATGTCGTTCCTCGCCCGCTTTCCCGGGGGTGAGGCGAAGTCGCTGGGGGTGGAATGGGGCGAGGCGGCCGCGCTCCGGATGCTCGACATGCGTACCGGCGACGGCTCCGAGCCGAGCAAGGCGAACTACTATCTCGGGCGTTACGACCGCCGCACCGATGCGCTGCGCTGGCGGCCGACCGGCCCGTTCTACGGCGCGAGCCCGGGCCCCGCCTTCGCCTCGTTCGACCGCGGCCTGTTTCCGGGGCACGGGATGATCCGGCCCTGGACGATGAAGAGCGGCGCGCAGTTCCGCGCCGCCGATTTCCACGACCCGGCGAGCCCGGAGTTCGCCGAGACCTTCGACACGATCCGCCGCCTCGGCGGCGCGGACAGCACGGTGCGCACCGCCGACCAGTCGGAGATCGCGCTGTTCTGGGAGGACGGTCCGTGGGGCGTCACCGCACCCGGACACTTCCTCTGCATCGCCATCCAGCTCCTTCAGGACCGGGACCTCTCCTTCATCGAACTCGCCCGAGCCTTCGCGCTGATCGGCATGACCCAGTGCGATGCGTCGATCTCGTCGTGGGACAGCAAGTACCATCACGACATCCTCCGCCCGGAAAGCGCGATCCGGGTCCGCGCGCCCGCGCTCGGCAATCCGGACCCCCGCGTGGTGCGCGAGCCGGGCTGGCGAAGCTACATCCCGACGCCGGAGTTTCCGGCCTATACCTCGGGTCATTCCACCTTCGGCGCGGCGGCGGCGGAGATGCTGGCGCTGATCATCGGGCGCGACGACATCGCGTTCTCCGGCCGCTCGCCCGACGAGGTGCTGTGGCCGCAGCTGAGAGGCGTCGAGCGGCACTGGACCAGCCTGAGCCAGATGGCGGACGAGAACGGGATGAGCCGCATCTATGGCGGGGTTCACTGGGACGTCGATCACAGCGCCGCGATGAAGGCCGGCAAGGCGATCGCCCGGCAGGCCTTCCACACCGCCTTCCCCCGGAAAGCCTGAACCGTGAGCGCCCGCAAAGCCCAAGGGTTACGGCTCCCCGTCCTGGCCGCCGCCCTGGCGACGGCCGGCGCGGCGGCGGCCCAGGATGTTTCGCTCAACTACGAGCGCCTGTCCTCTCTGGAGGAGCCGGTGGCCTTCGAGATCGGCACGACAACGCTGGTGCTGAACGGAGTTCTCGACAGCGCGCTGGTTCACGACATGGAAAACGGCGAGGCGAGCGGCGCCGGGTTCACCGGCAACCTCCAGATCGCCGCCCTCGCCCAGCTCGCCAACCGCTGGCGCGTCGGCGCGACCTGGTTCGGGCAGTACGCGGCGAGCGACGCGTTCGGCGACGACAGCGGCGAGGACTATACCGACAACGCGGCGCTGTCGGTGGGCGGCGTCTGGGGAACCGCGGTTGCCGGCAACGTGTCCGGCACGGTCAGGGAGCGGACACGCCGGCTGCGCGGGGTCGGCAACGCCGCGCTCGGCTTCGACGACTTTCTCGGCGGGCTGGGCGATGCCGGCGCCGGCTATGTGGGGCGGTTCGGGCCATGGACGGTCGCCGCCGCGGCGGATGGGGACGGCAACTTCGATCTCGGCGCCATGTCGCAACGGCCGCACGGCACCAGCGACTACCGTCTGACGCTGCGGGCCAACGCGGGCGGGCTTACCGCCTTCGACGCGCGTGAATTCGACACGATGGGCGCCAGCATGGTGGGGGAGCTCGTCCATGGCAGCACGACGTTCGACGCCGGCGTCGGGTTCGAGCGGTTGATGTCAACCGGCGCGGACGCCGATCGCGGATATCTCTCGGCTGGCGTCCGTACAAAGACCGGTGCTCTGAGCCTCTCCCTTGAAGGACATTACGGCCGCGTCGGGGACGGCGAGGAAATCTCCGCCGCGCTCGGCGCGCGATACGACATCGCGCGCGGGCTGTCCGCCAATCTCGGCGTCAACCGGGCCCGGCTCAGGGCGGCCATCGGCGGGTCCACCATCGCCGACGCCGACGAAACCAGTACCGAGCTCTCGATGCGCTACAGCTTCTGAAGCGCGCCCGCCGACGATCCCAGACGTCGTCGGCGAGCGTCTCCGGTGCTACCGGGGCCGTCAACTGCGGAACGGCCAGATCCGGTACCGGGATCGCAGCGGAAGCGTTTCTCGCAGCGCGCGAGCTGCGAGGCGTACCGGCCATGCTGATCGTCGCGTTGCATGCAGCCGCTGTGCGCGGTACGGGAATGCATCGACCTTCTACACGGTCTGCGGGAGATCGCGAGGACGCTGTTTGCAAAGCATTCGATGCCGCGGCATCGTCTTTGAAAACAGGGGGTCGGATGCCGTTTCGCTCGCCATGACGAATGCGCCGATCGGTGCTGTCCCGGAGATTTACGCGGCCGGCATTTCGGCGGTTTCGAATCCGTCCAATGGACAAAATGACAGCGGGAATTCACCGCGGACGCCACGCTTACCGTGGACTTCGGAGACCCGGCGCCGTCACGCCGCGGACGAGTGGCGTCCGGCGTCGTGGAAAAGATTTCCGGGAAACCGTGCCGGGGAAAGCTTACGCCATGGCGAAGACACGATCGCGTGGAGAGCGGACCCGGAAAATCGAACGAAATATTTGCGCATCGATCCGCGCCGCATCGCGCTCCCCGCGTCCGGGTTGCCGCCGCGATCGCGCACGACCCGATCGGACGGTGGAGGGCGCGGCGAGCGCCGCCGGCGTCCGGCGCGTGCGCCGGTTATCGTCCGCCGCGTGCATGCGGATATGCCGGGCTTTTCCAGGACCTGCGCGGCGTTGTGCCGGCCAACACGCCGGCCATCGATCCCGGACACGGCGCGGCGCGAACAGGGTTGGCGGGAGCGATGAGCACAAGAACCAACGCTAATAGGGCCCCGTCGCGCAGTTTCCCTGGGTGCTGCCGGGGACCTTGACGCACAGCCCCGTCTGGCAGTCCCTGTGGTGCCGGCAAACCTTCCCCATGCCGATGCAGCCGCCGAGCATCGCCGCTGCGATGGCGAGGATGGCAATGTTTCTCAGCACGAGCATGGGCGAACCCGGCAGGCGGCGCGCACGGGTCACAGGCCAGGGCGAGGGCGGACATTGACGATCGGGCGCACCCCATGACCATGCATGGCGAGCGCCGACAAGCCCGGCCAGGGAGCCGCTTCCCGGCGACGGCAAAGCCCGGTGCGGCGACGGCGGGCGACGCGGGTCGAGCCGATCCGGGGACGCGCGCGCCGCGAAACGGGCGGTAGTTCGCTATGCGGGATCGTCGGGGGGACACGTCGATTTTCGGTCGGTCCCGGAGGCTCGCCGCAAGCCGCCGGAGCCGTTCGACGCCGACGGTCGGTCGATCCGTGCAATCCACCGAAACGCCCGTGTCTCCTCACGTGTCGAGGGTCTTCATGTGTCCCGGCAGGTGGCCGATCACCACCCGTTGCGCGGCGTCGTCCCACGCGAAATATATCCTGAGGCAGCGCCTCGGGTCGCGCGTCCCGGCGTTGTTCTTGAGGTGCCGGTCCAGGGTCAGCCTCCTGCCCTCCCACTCGACGGTGAAGTCG
>JAJDVM010000180.1 GCA_022826125.1 Defluviicoccus sp. | reverse complement strand
CTCGGGCGATCCCGAGTACGAGGAGAAGAAGAAAATCACCCACGCCCGGATGCGGCGCATCGGGCCGGTGTTCCGCATGGAGGGGAGCGAGTTCGGATCCCGCGACAACCCGCTCAGCCGCCAGCGCCAGAGGATCGCCACAGCGATCGCAAGCGACCTCGCCGACAGGTGGGGGGCGAAATAGACGGCGTGGCCAATACTTGCCGGTGGCGCGGGCGCGAGTCGTCCTGGGCACCGCGCCGTTCCTCAGCCTGGATTTCAGGAAACCGGCCATGCATCGATCAACGACAGCGGCTCAACCCGATTCCGAGGGGACGTATTGCGGGTCGTCCGCTACCGCTGCTCGACCGGGAGGTGCCGGGCGAGAAATTCGCCGAGCCTGCCGGAGAGGTGCTCGCGGGTGTTCGCGCCATGGCCCCAGAGATCGTGCCCCGCGCCCTGGTACTCGACCAGTTCCGCGGGCTTGCCCGCGGCGCGCAGCAGATCGAACAGCTCGAAGCTGTGCTCCGGCGGGACCCGCCTGTCCCGCGTCCCGGCCAGCAGCAGGACCGGGGCGTCGATCTTGTGGACGTTGTTGAGCGGCGATATCCGGGCGAGGGCCGCCTTCGGCAAGTCTCGGCTCGCAAGGAACTCACGCCAGATCACGCGGCCGCCGGCGCGCGACCAGTCGCGTTTCCAGAATGCAACCGCATCGGTGGCCGCGTTAAACGCAACCGCGGCACCGAAGGCGTCGGGGTAGCGGCTCAGCGCGGCGAGGGCGAGGAAGCCGCCGAAACTGCCGCCGAGGAGCGCGATCCGGCCCTCCGCGGCGTAGCCCTCGGCTACCGCCCATCGGGCGGCGTCGAGGACATCCTGTGGCAGTCTCCCGAACAGCGCTCCCCTGCCCGCCTCGAGGAAGCGCCGGCCATAGCCGACGGACCCGCGATAGTTGAGCCGCAATACGGCGTAACCCCGGCTGCCGAGATAGCGAAAGAGAGGGGGAGCGGGCCAGCGCTCCCGCTTCCACGGGCCGCCATGCAGCCAAAGCACCATGGGCGGCGGGTCGGTCTCGGCCGCGTCGTCCGGCAAGGTGAGGTAGCCGTGGAGTGCGAGCCCGTCGCTCGCGGCAAAGCTCACCGGACGGGACGGCGCCGCCGGCCGGTCATGGACCGCGAGTGTTCCCGCCGAGAGGATCCGGGACGTCCGGGCTTCCAGATCCAGCAAGTACCGGCGCTTGTAGATCTCCGGGCTTCGGACCTCGACGACCGCGAAGTTCAGCGCGCGGTCGGCGCTCTTGAAGTCGATGCGGACCGGCGCGCCGACGCGCTCGCCAAGCGCTGCGTATGCCGCTTCCAGCCGGGCGTCGAAATGGACCACCTCCTGATAACCGTGGAAATGGCTCGCCAGCAGCGGCACGCTCCCGCCAGCCCCGTCGAACAGGGCGAATGCCCGGTCGACATCGACCCGGCGGCGTTGGTGGACCACCACCTCCTCGCCGGTCGTAACGTCGAGCCTGACCAGCGCGACGCTCTCCCGGTTGCGGTTCGACAGCGCCCATACCGTATTGTCGTTCTGCACGCCGCCGATGGTGGTGAGTTCGGTGTAGTGGTTAGTGAACCGGAAGACCGGGCGCCAGTCCCCCTCCCCGGTCCGGGCCTGGAATTCCCGCTCGCCGGAGGGCGCAAGCACGATCCTGGCGGCGATCCGCCCGCCCGGCGCGACCAGCCATTGGAACGTCCGGCGGCCCACAGGGTCGGCGATCTCGCAGCGCGCCGCTATCTCCGCCTCGCCCCGCGCCGGGTCCAGCGTGCAGCGATAAAGCGGCCGGTCGCCCCGCGAGCCGCGGGCCAGAAGGACCGGGTAAGCGGGCACGGGAAAGGTCAGCACGCCCGGTGTCTCCGCCGGCGGGATCCCCTCCGCGCCAGTGAGGGCGATGTGCGCGATCTCCGCACTGTCCGTGTCGAGGGCGATCCGATAGATCCTGCCGCCCGACGCGGTCGCATAGGCGGTGTCGCTGTCGTCGCCCCAGCGCATCTCCAAGAAGGATCGCTCGAGCAGACCGCGGGACTCGCCCGAGTTCGTGTCGATGACGTCGTAGTACCGGCCCCGTCCGCTCTCGCGCAGCACGATCATCTTCGAGCCGTCATGGGACAGCGCGTGTCCGGTCTCCGGCGGCTCGCCATGCAGGCGGTCTCCGGCCGTCGCGTTCCAACCCGCGAGCCCCAGCGGGGCGGCGACACAGACGACGGCGAGTATCCCGCGCGGACGTTTTTTCACCGGCGCCGTGTTCCGTTCATCTGGACCGCGCCCCGCGCAGGAGTTCGACGATCGCCGTGCGGTCGAGCCGCCGCGCCACCTCGAGCGCGGTCAGCCCTCCCCGGCGGCCGCAGCGGCCGTACCCCGCCAGCGCCGGGTTCGCCTCCAGCAGCACCTTCACGATCTCGGGATGGTCCCGGGCGATCGCCGCGCAGATCGCTCCCGCGGCGCGCCCGTGGGCGGCGGCGCCGAGATGGAGCAGGAATACCGTCATCTCGACATGGCCGAAGAGAGAGGCGGCCATCAGCATCGGTCGGCGGAGGGTCCGTCCGCCCGCGAAGCCCGTTTGGCTGAACGGAATCACGCGATCGGGGTCGAGGCCGCTTGCGGCGACGCGGCGGAGTCCCTGCATGTCGCCCGACCGGACCAGACCGGCCAGCGCATCCTCGCGACTCCGCGCGGACGGAACCTCGACCGGATCCGTCTCCGGAACCGCGATGCCCCGGATGCCGACCCGCGACAGCACCCCCGACAGCCGCGCAGCATCGACCTTGTGCGAAACCGGACAGTACAGCGCGGTCATCAGCATGTCGCCAAGCACGTCGGCCTCGCTGCCCGCGTTGCGGCTGAGGTACAGGCGGAAGACCCCGCAGCGGTGTCGCCCCGCCCGGAAGACCAGATATTCGGCGGGTCCCAGCTCCGACTCCGCGGTACCGGCCTCGACGGCCGTGAACGCCAGGCGCCTGAACAGCGGGTGGGTCCGAATTTGTTGTTCAACGCTCTCTGGCTCCCCGATCCGGTAGGACCCGCCGGGCGCCAACAGACGCAGACGGAGGCGCAGAAGCGGAACCCTCTCGCCCCGCGCCGTCCAACGCGCCTCGTAGGCTTCGAGATCGCCGCCGGCATCTTCGAATCGCAGGCGGCGATGGGCCTCCCGGTCGGCGCCGTCCACTTCGCCCGAGAACACGATCCGGTTGTCCGCCCGGTCGATCCCCTGCATGTTGGCGAGCACGCCCGACTGTGGGAAGAGCAAAAGCCCAAGCGGCAACAGCCAGCCAAGCGTTCCGCGCCGCGCGGCCGTCCTCCGGACCGGCGTGCACAGCCGGCGGACGGAGCCCGGTCGACGCCATCCCGCTCTTGCATCCGACGACCCTCCGCGTGAAAGGATCATCCAGGCCCAACGCGCTGCAGAGTCAAGGTTGGGCGCTCGCACCGCTCCGATGTCCTTCGTCTCTCCCGGCCCAATGACCGTTGTTTCCGACGGGACCGTCGCGCCGTCGATCGACGGCGACGACCTTCGTTCCACGACGGCGCGCCGGGAGTGGACATCGGTTTCCGCAAGCCGCCGGAGCCGTTCGACGCCGACGGTCGGTCGATCCGTGCAATCCACCGAAACGCCCGTGTCTCCTCATGTGTCGAGCGTCTTCATGTGTCCCGGCAGATGGCCGATCACCACCCGTTGCGCGGCGTCGTCCCACGCGAAATATATCCTGAGGCAGCGCCTCGGGTCGCGCGTCCCGGCGTTGTTCTTGAGGTGCCGGTCCAGGGTCAGCCTCCTGCCCTCCCACTCGACGGTGAAGTCG
>JAJDVM010000182.1 GCA_022826125.1 Defluviicoccus sp. | reverse complement strand
CTTCACGGTAGCCCGTCTCATCGTCTCGACCGCCGCCATCCCGCGGCCCGCGCCGCGCTCTCCGAGCAGAACCAGCGCTCGCCGCGCGACGTGTCGATCCTGGTCCGGTCGTAATACTGCCCGCCCGGCACGTGGTAGATGCGCCGGCCGTCCCGGCCGATGTTGCCCTTGATCCGGCATCGTCCGCCGTCCCGACGCGCAGCCGGCGCTCTGGACCCCGAAAGGCGCTTGCCCCGGCGCCACTCCCAGGGCGCCACGACCTCGCCGCGCCAGATCCCCCGCCGCGCCGCCCTTGCGCGGGACTCCGCCGCGACGTAGGCCCGCGAATAGCGCCGGTAGGCGAAGGCCCAGCCCTCGGCGACCATCCACCGGTTGAGATCCTGGCCGCCGACGGTGCAGACCGCCACGACCCGCCCGTATACGTCCCTGTCGCGTTCCGGGCATGTGACCGGCTCGCCGGCGATCCGACGTGCCAGGGCCCGCGCCGCCTCCCGGCCGCACGGCCAGGGCCGGCCTCCGGCCCGGCAGCTCTGGCCGCTCTCGGGCGCGTCGATGCCATGGAGGCGAACCCGCACGCCCGCGAGTTCCAGGGTGTCGCCATCGACAACCCGCGCCGAGCCGAACAGCGCGGGGCGCGACGCTGTCGGAGAACCGCGGATTATGCGAACCGGCGGACGTTCCCGGGGCCTCTCCACCACAGCGCCGCCCGAGTCGCCATCCATCGTCGCGAGCCTGTCGCCGACGGCGCCGGTCTGTCCCTCCAGCCATTTCAGGATGCGATCCGGTGCCCGGTGGGCGAGATCTTCGGCTCCCGCGAGAAGCCGCTTCGGCAGGGTTTCGATACCGCTCAGAGTCGAGGTGGGCAGCGTCGCGGCCGTGCCGGCCGCCATGGCGAACAGAACCGCCATCCCGACGATCCGCCCGACCCGCCGAAACCGCCGCCGCATCATGCCAACGCCCCAATGTCAGGACCGCGCCTCATGCCTCCGTTCCGCTTCCGCCCGTTCGTCCGTCGAGCGCCGCGGTCATTTCCGTCGCGCGGGCCGCGCCGCCGCGATGACGCCCTGGACCGCCGCCCGCGAGAGCCGGAACTCCCGCGCGATGGCGGCGAGCTTGAGCCCGGCCTCGTGGGCGGCAAGGATCAGCCGCTCCTGGCCCGTCGTCACGGAAGAAGCACCTCCCGATGTCCGCGGGTTTGCCCGCGTCGATTTCGCCGGCTCGGACTTCTTCGAGCCGCTGCGTCCGGTTAGATCGTCCGGCATGTCGCGTCCGCGCCGCCGCATCTCCCGCGCCGCCGCCCTCGTCAGCCGGTCGAGCTGGCCGTCGTCGAGCAGGCGGAGCGACTTCCCGAGATCCGCCGGCAGGGCAAGACCCGGCAGCTTCGCCGGACGGCCCGTCTCCGGCGCGGGCGATGCCGTGCCGGACGCTTCCGGCCGAGCCCCTCCGGTTCCGGGCCGCCGCGTCATCGCCCCCCGCTCCCGTGACCATCTCCCCACCCTCCCGGCAAGCCTTCCCCGCCTCCCGGGCGGGCGGTAGAAAGGACGATCGTTACAAGTTTCCGTCATGAGAGGAAAGTCATTCGGTATGAGCAATTACACGTCTCCACTTGGCACCGGCACGCGCATATGGGCATCGGTGGAACGCTACGATCCGATGGAGGGCCATGGCGTCCTCGTGCCCGGCGACGGATCGCCCGGGATGGTCTGCCGGCGTCCGGCCCTCGCCGTGGTGGGCCTCGAAACCCTTCTTGTCGGGGCGACGGTGGAGTGCGAGGCGGTGGAGGGCGAACACGGGCTCGAGGTCTCCCGCATCCATGCGGTCCATTTCTCCATGGCGTCCCCCGATCGGGCGGTCTCCGGGGCTCCGGCATCCCCTGTACCGGGCGGCGACGGTTCGGCCCGCCGGGTGCGGGGCGCCGTCAAGTGGTTCATGCCGGCCAAGGGGTACGGCTTCCTGGAGCCGGACGACGGCTCGGCGGACGTGTTCTGCCACCTGGGCGTGGTGCAGGCGTCGGGCCACGAAACCCTTCCCCAGGGCGCGGTCGTCGAGTGCGAGATCGTGCAAGCCGAGCGGGGACCCCAGGCGTCGCGCATTCTCTCGGTCGGGCCTCCGGCGCCCGGAGCGGTCCATGCCCGTCCCCGGCGCGACGCGCCCGTTCCCCGCGCCAACGGCGCGGCCCCGGCCGAAGTCGTGGAGACGCCCGGGACGGTGAAGTTCTACGATCCCGTGAGGGGTTTCGGCTTCGTCGCGCCGGACGGGGGCTGCCCGGATGTGTTCGTCCATGCCAGCATCCTCGAGCGCTGCGGCATGACCGACCCGGTGCCGGGGCAGCGGGTCTACGTCCGCGCCGAGAACGCGCCGCGCGGGCTGCAGGCCAGGAATGTCGAGCCGCTCTGAGAAGAGCCGGCATCTTCCGTTCGAGCCTTCCCTCCGGTGTGGAGGGCCATGAGCGGACTTGGACAGATACCCGGTTGGGCCGGCCGCCCCGTCCGCGGGGTACGTGACGGTCGCGATGAGCGCGCTACGCCATTTCGTCCGCGATCGTCTTCGCGGCGAGGCGGCCGGTCTCGGCGGCGCCGTTCATGAAGCCGTAGAACGCCTCCGACCAGTACTCCCCCGCGAACAGAAGATTGCCGGCACGGACCGACGCGCTGACCGCGCCACCCTCCTCGACCCAGGCGATATATTCGTCCGACGTCAACTCGCCCGGCCGGAACGACGCATAGCCGCCGCCGATCAGCGGCTCCTCGCTCCAGCGCGTGCGGACGAACGCGCCGGTCAGCCGCTCCGCGATGCCGGGCACCGCCCCGTCCAGCATCGGCGCGAAGCGGCGCGCCTCGTCCGCCGCCTCGCCGGCGGCGCCGGCCACCAGCTCGCCCCCGAGGAAGAAGTTCAACGCGCCGTCGGCGCGCTCGCCCAGGCGCTGGCTGGCGTCCCAGGCTACCGCGAAGCCTTCGTGGGCCCAGACCTCGCCGAGAAAGACGCCGGCCTCGGCCCAGGGCCGGCCGCGGAAGCGGGCGACGATCTTCTCGTTCCGGCCCAGCATGCCGCGCGCGATCGACCGGGCGATCGGACGCGGCAGCGGCACGTCGAACGCGATGAGGCGCAGCGCCGGCGGCAAGCAGGTCAGGATGGCATAGTCGGCCTCGACCGCTGCACCGTCGACAAACTCCAGCCGGTAGTTCCCATTCTCCAGCGCCGAGACACGGGCCAGGACACGGCTGCGGTGGACACGCTCGCCAAGATGGGCCGCCATCGCCTCCGTCAGGCTGCCGCTGCCTTCGGAGAAGGCGTAGCTCTCGTCGCTGCCGCTCACCGGATCGACGCGCCCGCGCGCGACGGTCGGCAAGTTGAACAGCAACTGCAGGGCCGAGGACTCGTGCGGCTCGACCCCGAACTCGCTGCGGATCGCGGCCTCGACCATCGCCCGCGCCGGCGCCGGCAGGTCGGGACCGTCATCCAGGTATTGCGCCACCGACCGGGCGTCGATGCGGGGCGCGTGGGCGTCGTAGTCGGTGTCCAGCGCCGCGGCGTCGGCGCCGATCCGGTCCGCCAGCGGACCCAGCATCCCGGCGAGCGCCGCTTCGTCCAGCCGCTTGCCCTGGAACAGGAACGCCTCGACCGGCGCGCCGCCGCGTCGTGCGAAATCCTCGTGGCGATGGAACAGGCCGAGCCCGAAGCGTTCGGCCAGCCGCCGGAGATCGCGGTGGTCCCGGTTGACCAGCTCGCCGCCCAGATCGACGAACATGTCCGGCCCCAGGGCCCGGCGCGAGGTGTAGACGCGCCCGCCGACCCGGCCCAGACCTTCGTAGACATCCGCCCTCAGCCCCGCCTCGCCCAGATGGCAGGCCGCCGAGAGGCCGGCGAGGCCCGCGCCGACGATGGCGACGCGCGGCGGTCCGGCGTTCGTCCGCGCCCGCCCCGGACCGCTCGCCAGCGGGCCGACGGCCGCCGTCGCGGCGATGCCGGCTATCACCGCGCGGCGGCTTACCTTCGCGGTCGCGAGATCGGAGAACGGTTCGCCCTGGCGGGCAAGATGCGCGGCGGAGAGCGCACGTCGCAGCCGTCCATAAAATCGGGTTCTGGCCATGGCTCCCCATGATCGGAGTCGTTCGCGTCCCGGGACGCGGTGCGGCAGGCTGGCATCCACGGCGGCAGCCGGCCCCGCCCTCCGGCCCCCGCTCGGGATCGGAGCCGACCGGCGGTGGAGCGAGAGCCGGTTGCATGGCGCCCCGATCGACCTCACCTCCCCGAAATCGCCTCGTGCGATCTTCCCGGACTGTCCGCTACCGGCGGTCCCGGCGCAACCGCTGGCGCCGGTGTGGAAGACGGAATGCCCGCACCGCACGTCCCGGGTTCGCGATCCACGAAGCCGCGCGGGCATCCGGCATATCGGTCATTGCGCGGCAGTCGAGCGGCGGACGATGTCGACCGGGGCGGTCGCGGCGCACGAGGTTTCCGCGCTTTGTCCAGTCCGCCGATTCGCATTCCATACGGGTTATCCTTCCCAGTGGATCGCGAGGGGCTGCCATGGACATGCTGACACGCGCGGGCCTGGCGAACGCGGTGTGGCGCGAGGTCGGTCTGCCGCGCGCGGAGTCGGAGCGCCCGGTCGAGACGGCGATCGGGGAGATGACCGGTGCGATGGCCGCTGGGAAGAAGGTGATGATCCTCAACTTCGGCAGCTTCGTGGTACGCGCCAAGGGTCCG